>CAZKHC010000057.1:1514-10729 GCA_964552135.1 uncultured Algimonas sp.
ATTGCTCCATAATATATTTCATATAGATTTGGTTTGTCTCATTATCTTCTGCGATGAGGACATCTAATGTTTGCTGAGGGTCTATGGTAGGACGCGGTATTATCCGGCGCTCAATGTCCCCCGGATTCTGACGGCCCATGGCAGGCAGGGCTTTTGCGCTCGGTGTTGACGGCGCCTCTATCGATTGCTGCTGAGCAGGAGCTATATGCGGAGTGCCAACACTTGCCACAGCTTTGGCAGGGGTATCGGGATTATGTTGTGCATCAAACAAACACTGCGCAATGGTGTCGAGCAGTTGTGACGACCGGGCCGGTTTTGTGAGAACAGCCGCTAGCCCCTGTTTCTGCAAACGACGAATAGCGTCATCAGCGTTCACAGATGTCAGTAATATTGTCGGAATGGCGGCAAAATCAGCCTGCCCATGAACAGCATGGAATAAATCCTCGCCATTCATTCCCGGCATCTGATAATCCGATATAATCAGATCAATTTTAACATCCTTCTTTTTGGCATTTTGTAAAACTTGAAGCGCCTTCACGCCGCTCTCAACAGCCACGCTACGGCATTTCCAATGCTTGACTTGTTCGCGCAAAATATTTCGATTCACAGGATTATCGTCAACAATCAGAATATTTGCGCCAATGATTTCCATAGGGATTTTCTTGACGGGCTTTAAATCGGCATGCGGGGGCATCGCTAAAGCAATCGTAAAGACGCTGCCCTTATTGAGTTCGCTTTCTACGGAGATATTTCCGCCCATAAGTTTGACGAGATTTGTCGAAATGGACAGGCCAAGGCCAGTACCCTCATATTCGCGCGTTGTCGTTCCGTCCACTTGCTGGAATTTCTGGAAGACATGTTCGAGATCTTTTTCTGGGATACCGATACCCGTATCTTCCACGCGAATTTTCAGCGCGATATTTTCCCCTTCTGCCCGGCCAGACACATCGACGAGGACATGCCCGAAATGCGTAAATTTCAGCGCATTACCGATAAGGTTCGTCATGATTTGGCGGAAGCGGCCCACATCACCTATATAGGTCGTTGGCAAATTCGGCTGAATGCGGACAAGCAAGTCAATATCTTTATCAGCCGCTGAACTAGATAGCATTGTGGTTACATCTTCAATCGCATCACGAAGCACAAAAGGAATCGGGTCTAATCTAACTTGGCCCGCTTCAATTTTGGAGTAATCCAAAATGTCATTGATGATCGTCATCAAGGCGCTGCCAGAACGCGAGATTGTCCCAACAAATTCGGATTGCCGGTCGGTAAGCTCAGTCATGTTTAGCAGCTCGGTCATACCGATGATGCCGTTCATGGGTGTCCGAATTTCATGGCTCATATTCGCTAGAAATTCCGATTTGGCTTTCTCAGCACTTTTCGCTTTCTCAACAGCATTCTGCATTTCAGTTACATTTGTGATCGTTATCACCCGACCGCCTGTTGAAATTGGTCGACTGCGATGAATAAAATGTCGATCTCCTAATTGAAAATCACCGTCCAGAAGAGATGATAGGTGATTATTTTTAAGATAATCTTCAACCGAGTCTCCTATCTGCTCAAACCCGCCCGTTTTGACAACTTGCTCAATGATTTCACGACGAGACATGCCAATTTCGCAGATCACATCAATCTCTGACATAATGGTCTGATATGCGGAATTTACCGACACAATGATCGAATTTTCATCATAAATGAGGATACCATCCGTTAAACTCTCGGCGGCGGACGCCATCAATTGCATGTCGCGCTGTTGTCGGTCCATAAGGCGACGGTTTTCATTTGTAATCGTCGACAATGCGAGACCAAGTTCGGACCCGCTGCCAATACCATGATGCCCAGCTTGAGTTGGCAGTAGGCCAGATGCGCCTGATCCAGCCACGCGCTTTGCCGCGTCGAACACAAATTCCAAATCATCCTGTTCCACGCTTGAGTCGTGTTCCCCAACATTCAGACCTAAATGTTCCTGCGCCGCAGACACTCTGAGATTTCCAAAGGCTTTGAGCGCCCCAAAAACAATTAACCCTGTTGCAACGGCCCAGGCTAAACACGCGAACACACCAAGGCCCTGTATTCCAACTTGCGCAAAAACCCCGCCAGCCGGGAGGGGCTGTGAGGCGAAAAGCGGAAAACATAATGCGCCTAAAACACCCGCAATTCCGTGCACGCCGACAACGCCGACAGGGTCATCCAATTTCGCTTTGTGCAAAATAAGATAATTGCCAATGATTGCGCCTGCACCGCCGATAGACCCAATAAAGAATGCGCCCACGGGACCCAAAAAGGTCGCACCGGATGTGACGGCAACCAACCCCCCCAAAAGGCCATTGAAAGTGGCTGCAGGATGGAAGGTTTTTTTGTCCAAATAAAATCCGATGACTTTCCCCGCAACACCGCCCGCCGCGCCAGCGATAACGGTTGCAAGAGTCGTATCGAAAAACAAGCGAGAGCCCGGCGTAAGCAATCCGGTGTTAAAAGGAATCCAAGTAACAAATAAAATTAACGCGCCCGCCAAGGCCAGCACAGGGCTATAGCCCGAAATTGGATTCACCCGTCCATTTTCTTCAAATCGACCCGCACGCGGACCCAGTACATAAATAGCGGCCAGAGCGTAAAAGGCGCCCAAAGCGTGAATCGCTATGCCGCCCGCATGATCTACAAATCCTAGCCTCGCCAGAAATGCGAGGTTGGAGCTGATAATCGTATTGCCCCAAACCCAATGTCCAAAAATTGGATAAACCAAAACGGCCACGGCTATCGTGCTGATAAAATAAGCCCCAATCCGCATGCGTTCTGCAACGGCCCCGGAGACAATTGTGGCAACAACCGAGCAAAAAGCGAGGTTAAACACCAGAAGCTGAGGCCAGCCGCCTTTCGCTTCTAAGGTTTCTTTTACCCCGCCAAAACCAAAAAATCCGCCGACAGAAAACCCATACATCACGCTGAACCCAATCAGGGAGTAGGCGACGATACAGATAATCATGTCCGAGACATTTTTCTGCGCGACATTGATAGAATTTTTCGCGCGAACAGCCCCTGCCTCAATCAGCAGAAACCCTGCCTGCATGAGAAAAATCAATAAAGCTGCAATGACAATCCAAGAACCAGACATAACCCCCCCCCGACGCACGTCGGATAAGGTATCGCGGATTATGGGTAATAAAGGGTTAATTTTGGTGCAGAAGGACGTGTTCAAAGCACATTAGTTTAACTCGATTTATCGCCTCCCAAACCCTTATGAGTTCGTCGCCCGCGTTCGCTCAATCCACCTTAATTGAGTTTGGTTGCTACGGCGTCCCAACACAGCGCTGCCGCGTCGATACCACTAAATCGCTTTAGTTCCTGCACGCCCGTGGGAGAGGTAATATTAATCTCCGTCATCTTATCGCCAATAACATCAATGCCGACGAGGATTTGTCCGCGCTGCTTTAGCATCGGGCCAATGGCGTTGCAGATACGCATATCGTCTTCCGTGAGCTCCGTTGGGACGGCTGTTCCGCCGACATGCATATTGGAACGGGTTTCGCCGGGTTGCGGGACACGGTTAATCGCGCCAACAGCAACGCCGTCGATAATCAAAATACGCTTATCACCTTTGGACACATCTGGCAGGAAAGCTTGGGCGATAATAGGCTCGCGGGAGCTTTCCATGAACATCTCAAAAATAGAGCTATAATTCGGGCCATCTTCTTTGATGCGGAAAATCCCAGCCCCGCCATTGCCGTAGAGCGGTTTAAGGATGATATCTTTATACTCAGCTCGAAAGGCATCAATCGCGATACGGTCGCGCGAGATGAGCGTGGCCGGCATCAGCTCTGGGTAATCTAGCGGGAGGATTTTCTCCGGGCAGTCGCGCACATATTTCGGATTATTCACGACAAGCGTTTTCCCCTCCAGCCGCTCAAGGATATGGGTTGCAGTGATATAGGACATATCAAAGGGCGGGTCTTGACGCATCCAAACAACATCCATGTCTGTCTCTAGATCAATCTCCTCGCGGTCACCAAAAATGGCAGGCGCATTGGGGTCGCGCTTCACCGTCATCGGGCGAGCGCGGGCCAGAATGCGGCCTTCATTATATGTCAGATGCTCGGGTCCATATTCCCACATCGTCCAGCCGCGCGCCTGCGCAACTTCAGCGAGGGCAAAGGTTGTGTCCCCGTCAATATCGACGGTTTCCATCGGGTCCATTTGGAAGGCGACATGTTTTCTCATTTTAACGAGGCTCCGGCTATATTCCTTCCCCAAGTGGCGCGCGGAAGACCTTAAATCAATGCTGCAATGTCATCACATCCCCGTAACTCTCCTCTCTTTGTCTTGTGCGGGCTTGCGCGCAGAGCCGATTTCGTGTGAACAAGACGCAGAGAAAGAGAAAGGGCCGCCATGATTTTATCCAATACAGAGACCATTCCCGGCTATAATATCACCCATCATATTGGCCTTGTACAGGGCAATACGGTACGCGCGAAACATGTGGGGCGAGACCTTATGGCAGGCCTTAAAAATATCGTTGGTGGGGAACTGAAAGGCTATACCGAGCTTCTCGAGGACGCGCGGCAAGAAGCCACGCAGCGAATGATTGCCGAGGCCCAAGCCAAAGGCGCAAATGCCATCGTCAATGTCCGCTTCTCCACAAGCGCCATCACCCAAGGCGCATCTGAGCTTTATGTCTACGGGACAGGCGTGGTCATCGGATAATGTTTGGTATTGGATTTACAGCGCTTCTGCTCATCATCGGCGTGTTTTTCGGCACCCGCGCGCAGAAGCAACATATTGCGACAATGGAGCGCCGCGAGACGGAGCTGTCCCATATCATTGTCACCAATTTAAAAACGCTTCCTGCCACCGGATTGCAGCCCGTCTTAGTCACCGGGTCGGTTGTTATTGCCTTTGATTATTTCCGGCGTTTTATCGCCGGGTTTATCATGCTCGTCGGCGGACGGATTACGATGTATGAAGATATGCTGGACCGCGCCCGGCGCGAAGCTTTACTGCGCCTCCTTGAAGAAGCCGAAGCGGCCGGCGCAAAAGAAGTCCATAATATCCGCTTTGAATTTTCTCGAGTTGGCAGTTCTGGCAGGGGCGCCAGTGTCGGCGGCGGCGCGGAATTACTCGCCTATGGAACCGCGCTCAAATGATTGAGTTTTCGGCGACATCGGCAGATGGACTTGCGCTTTCAGGGCGGCATTGGCCTGTCGATACCCCCAAAGCCGCTATGGCCCTTGTCCACGGCTTTGGAGAACATTGCGGGCGCTATGCGCATATGGCGTCCCATTTAAATAGCCACGGGATTGCGGTTGTTTCACTGGATTTACATGGCCACGGACAAACGCCTGGGAAGCGGGGTGTTATCTTTGGCTATAGCGACTTTCGCGCAGACCTTGCCGCTCTGCTGAAGGCGGCGCGCGGCTTTCACCCAAATGTGCCGCTCATACTTTACGGACATTCCATGGGCGGCGGCATTGTCTTAGATCACGGTCTTCGCGGTGAAGGCAGCCTACCGATTATCGCCAGCGCGCCCTTTATCCGCCTCGCTGACCCGATTCCAAAACCTCTAAGTTTATTCGTTAAATTAATGGGCCGAATACATCCAAAGGGCGCAATTTCGCAGCCCATTGACGCAACGAAAATTTCGAATTTGCCAGAGGAACAAGCCGCCTATGCGGACAGCCCGCTATGTCACGGCACGATGGGGTTTCGCTTAGCCGAAGCCATGGTCGAAACAGGCAAAGACATTGCCGCAAAGGCCAAAAACTGGGACCGGCCATTGCTTCTTCTTCACTCAACAGGGGATCAACTCACCAGCCATCAAGCTTCCGCTGATTTTGCAAAATCAGCGAAGCAATGCCAATTTCACAGCTTTGAAACCGTCCAACATGAGATGCATAATGATACAAGCCGTGATGAGATTTATAAGCTCATGACCGACTTTATTCTTTCTCAAGCCACAACGAAATCTGTATGAAAATCTACCATCTCAAAACCTGTGACACCTGCCGTAAAGCCATCAAAGCCCTGCGCACTGCGGGACATGACCCTGAGCTAATTGATGTGCGAGCGGACGGTGTAGACATTGCGACATTGGAAAAATTCGAAGCTGCGCTGGGTTACGAGGCGCTTGTCAATAAAAAGAGTGCGACATGGCGCGGACTATCCGATGCGCAAAAAGCGAACCTATCGCGCGAGACAGCAATAGATTTATTGCGGGAGCACCCCACCTTAATGAAACGCCCCGTCATTGAAAACAACGGGGCGCTAAGCCTTGGCTGGTCAAAAATCGTTCAAGCGCAATTTGGCGCTTAACGGTTTTATTTCCAGAAATTAGAGATCAAGGGCAGCAATATCGGATTCAGACGGTGCTGGGCAGCCAATTGCGCCGGCCGCTTTCCGAATTTCTTGCATCGGCGTAAGCTCAGGTACGCCAGGCGTCTCCACTGGGGCCTCAACTTCGGGAATACTGTCGCCAACGATGTCGTCATAAAGTGTATTGCCAACATTATAGGTCACTTGGCTCGTCGTTCCGATGAGCGCCGATTCCGCAAAACTATTATTAATGCCAAGCGCCGAAACTCCGCCGCTCGTAAGGCCAGACAATGTTCCTAAGACAACGGTTTTCAAAATTTGACCCCCTAAAGAAGGTCCCTGCGGCGCGTTCAAACCGCCTGTCGGCAGCGAAATAAAATCCACCGTATTGGCGTAAAATTGCACGCAAGTTGGACTGGTTGAACTTAAGGACGGAACAGACAGTCCAGGCGCCGAGGCAACAGGAGCTTCAAGATCCGCCAAGAGCATATCGCCTGGCGTCGCGAATTTTGGTGTCGTTGAACACGCCGAAAGGGCAACGACTGCAAAGCCAAGAAGTAAAGTTTTTGAGAATGTCATGGAAACCTCTAGAATTATTTCGCCCTATTAAGCAAAATTTTCGATGACCCTATCCTGAATGAATCCCGCCCAGAGGCATCAAATACAGATGCATCGCCCTATTTTTATTAAAATTATCGGTAATTTACTTAATGATGCGCGGAAGTAAGTTACCATTGGAATCATAACGAATGGGTATTTCTTTGCCTGTATCGGGGTCGACATAATAAGGCGCGCTTTCAATGATCGAAATGGCTTCCCCAGCCTGGCCCGTCCGGTAAGCTCCGAGTTCCTCATCCGTTGGCAGTTCTTTGCCAAGCCGGTCGCCAATATCAATTTCCTTCGGCGCGGTCGGCGCAGAAAACGGAATCGGCTGATTTAGCGGCGCGCTTGTGATTGGCGCGGGTAGTTGGGTTTGACCCGGAGCTTGAGGTAGAGCGGCTTGCGGGTAACCCGGGAACTGGGTCACGGGACCATCTGGCGCAGTCTGCAAAATACTCGGCAGCGCCCGGCGGGGACTGACAACAGCATTTGCCTGATCTTGTAAATATTGGCGCTGTTCCTCTGTATATTCGGCGACTTGCGCATAGGAGATGACCTGACGCGCGCCCTTTGTTGTGGCGGCAATTTGCGCGGCCCGCTTTAATTCTGCCTCCGTGCGCGCAATGCCCATAATATAGACAATGCCTTCATTGGTCTCGATATTAAAATTACTCGCCTTCACAAGCTTATCAATTCCAAGCCGGGCGCGAACGGATTTTTCTAAAAAGCCATCTTTCGTATTTCGGATCAAAGATTGTTTGCCTTGAATGAGGGTTTCATTGCCCACTTGTTTAACGCCCCGCGCAGACCACGCTATTCGAGTTGCCTCGATTTTATCTTCTTGAGAGGGGACATTCCCGGTTAGCAAAACAACGCCTTGCGCCACTTCGACATCAATCCCGCCAAGCTTATAATCCAGCGCGCGGGTCATGCGCGCTTTAATCACGCGGCTGGCGTTTTTATCGCTCACAGCGCCGACAACGCTACGCTCATCATTTTTCTTTATGCCAGCCGATGCAATCGCGCAGCCAGAGACAGACGCGGCGAGTAAAAGAGTCAAAATCGGGCGATAGGAATAGGTCATGCCTAAAAGCGTAAAGGAACAGGGTGAACGGAAGGTTACCGTGAGGGCGGATTGGGTGAGTAGGGCAAGTGTTATATGGTTTAGGGTTAAGCTGAAAACTATAAATTTCGTTTCCTCAATTACTCCTTCCAATCAGCCCGGAAGCTGAAATATGCACTCGACCTGTGTCTCAAGAGCTTTAGCAAGCTTTAAAGCCAGTATAGTCGAAGGTACAAAAACACCGTTTTCTACTGTATTAATTGTCTTTCGACTTACCTGAACCCTCTTCGCAAGGTCAGCCTGCGTAAAACCCGCAATTTTACGAAGTTCTGTTAGGCGATTCCTAAGCTCTTTATGGTTAGGCATCGGCTGCTTCTAATCTAGCAAATATGAACAAAGGAACGGACACACCTAGAATAAGGAGAAAGCGACCAATATCTCGTGTAGATATTTCACTAAAAAGACCAAGCGTATAAATTGAAAAAACTGCGCTAAGTAAAATATAGAAGCCAATTTCAGTCGCCCTTCGCCGATTAGTATCAACGAGTTCATCTTGAAGAGCTGCTTGTATTTCTTCATCTGATCCACGAAATTTTTTGCGCCAAATAAAAATTGTTCCAGCTATCCCAGCAATGAAAAACATCTTTCCGAGAATTGACAAGGCTTCAGAAACTTTATCGCCAATCATGGCTGACATAATGTCCGATCCAAATATCATCCAAAAAGTAAATGCTATCGCAATCAAGATTAGTAGCCTGACCCGATTGCGTGAAAGTGTGTCGTAGTTTGTCGACATTTAAAACTCCGTTAGTAACCTATAGGTTACATATAAAGCAGATTAATTATGTAACGTCAAGGTTACATTTTATAAATTCAAGCAGCAAGCATTTACGCTGCATGAATGACCTCTAGTCTTTTGGAAGGATTGAGAGCGCCTAAAATCCACTAAAGGCATTCTCGATATATTTCACGCGGCTTAGAGGTTTCACCGCCCCCTCAATTAAAGCCAAGTCAAAACGTATTTCGAACTCTGTTCCGAGGCTTTCAAAATTACCCTCTACCCAAATTTCAGCGGCGGCCATGACGCGGGTGATATTGGTTTGGGTCAGAATATCTTCAATTTGCGGAAGCTTTCCGCGCTGTTTGACCTCAACGAAGGCAATGATATTTTTGCGGCGGGCGATGATATCGACCTCGCCTTCGGCGACTTTGAAACGTTCCTCCAAAATCTTCCAACCGCGTAATT
>CAZKHC010000058.1:0-10725 GCA_964552135.1 uncultured Algimonas sp.
CCTCCGATGATAAATTTGCCGGTGTTGATTGGGTATCTTGCGAACAAGGCTTTCCGCTTTTGCCAGAATATGCCGCGCTATTTCGCTGCAAGACGCATTTCCAATATGAAGGCGGAGACCATATCATTTTTGTGGGCGAAGTGATAGATTATCAAAGCCATGACCTTCCTGTTCTGGTCTTTCACGGCGGGCGCTATGCGTATGCCAAGCAAAAGACAGCTCCCGCTGAACCTCATGAACCTGGCATTGACCTCGCCAGTGGTCAATTTTCAGATGACTTCCTCCTCTATCTTCTTTCTCGAGCACATTTTCAGACGAGCTATCCGACACGCAAAGCCTGTTATGACTTGAGTATGAGTGAACCCGAGTATTTCTGTCTCTCATTACTCTCCATGAGCGGCGCGCTTTCCAAAGACGATATTGTAAATCGCTTAGAACATACAGGCCACCATCCCGATGCGGAAATATTTGCGCGGTTGCTCCGCAAAGATTGGGTCAAGCAGAAGGGAAACGGCATCCATATTAGCCATAGCGGGCGCGAGACTTTCATCAAATTGCTCGCCCATTCTAAAGCGCTCGAAGAACAGCTCCTCAAACATTTCACAGATGATGAGCTAGCAGGCGCGAGTAAATTTCTTAAAAAACTGATCGACATCACAGGATCAGACATTCCTGAATTATGGTAGGATCAGAGTTATGGTAATGTTAAAAGACAAAGTAGCGCTCATCACAGGCGGCGGACAAGGCGTTGGACAAGGCATCGCCCTCGCCCTAGCGAAACAAAGCGCGCATATTGTTGTGACAGGGCGTACCTTAGAGAAATGCGAAACGACAGCCGAGATGCTCCGCGAGCGCGGCGTAAAAGCTTTGGCTCTTCGCTGTGATGTAAAATCGGCAGAAGATTTGCAAAACAGCATAGATGAAACAATCGCTGAATTCGGCCAATTAGACATCCTCGTTAATAATGCGCAAGAGGTCGCACGCGGCCCACTCCTCTCTGTCTCAGACGAACAATTTACGAGTAATTTTGACTCTGGCCCACTCGCCACTTTCCGCCTGATGAAAATAGCTTATCCTCATTTGAAGGAATCGAAAGGTAATGTCATCAATATCTGTAGCTCCGTTATGAAACGCTGGGATGTCGGCACTTACGGTGTTTATGCCGCAGTCAAAGCCGCGACGCAGCAGCTCACCCGCGCTGCGGCCAATGAATGGGGCAAAGACGGTATTCGCGTAAACGCTATCATGCCTCACGCCAAGTCCCCCGCCCTCGCCGGATGGATGAAAGCTAATCCTGTCGAGGCCGAGCATTTCAAAAAATCTATTCCGTTAGGTTATGTCGGGGAATGCGAGGAAGACATCGGAGCATTTGTCGCAATGATGTGCAGCGACGGAGCACGATATCTGTCGGGGCAAACAATTGCGCTGGATGGGGGACAGGTTTTTATAGGGTAAAGATACAGGATAGTAGGCCCTCTAAATCTCAATCTTGACTGGAAAAGCATCATAATAAAAACCAAAACGCTCCCTAATCTCTTCCGGCTCTACACCGAAATGGTCTTTGAGATGGTAGCGGACGCGGCCATATTTGCCGCGCGGGTGAGCTTTGATGAAGTCGGCCATTTCCTGCCGCGCTTTCGACGTTAATTCCAATTCGTGTAGCTCATAAATCTTCTCCACCGTGGCCATATCACCTGCCATAAATTCATGAAACATGACATCCATACTTTGCTTTGGGCTCCAGACATGCCGGTCTCGCACGCAAGCGCGAAGTAGCGCTTCGATACGGTCTGTCCAGTAATCCAACACCCATTGCGGATCGACGGAGGTTCGTAAAATACGGTGCCCATAAGCAATCATCGTCGCTATAGATTGAATGACGGCAACAGGATCACGATGGGTCATTATCGCTGTTGCATCGGGCATAACGGATTTCAGGGCAGGAAGTTGTTCGGGATTTTGAACACATTTCAGCACCCAACTTTTACCCGTTCCTCTATCAATTTGCAGGAGCTTCAGAACTTTGACCATATATTCGTAATGTGGGGTTTGATCTTTAGAAAAATAATAATTGCGATAACCCGGCACCATAGACGTCCATTCAAATTGATTACATCCAAAGTCAAAGGTCATGAGCTCTAACTCTTCGTGGATATGATCCGGGTTCATCGGATGCATCGCCGCCAAATCCGGTCCCATAATCTGCATCCCAGACCACCTCGCTGAGCAGCGCAAATAGCGCGGGTCTGTTTCGCTCAGACTATCCGCGCTTTTCAGAAAACGTGTCAGAGTTCTTGCGCCGAATTTGAGTTTCGCGCTCGCCTTTTCTTGACCCGGCGCATGAAAAGGCTCCTGCGCGACCCAAAGCGGAAGAGATTGAAACCGGGAGTCTGCGGCCAATAAATTGACCAAATGCGTGGTGCCAGACCTTGGTAGGCCTGATACGGAAAGCGGCTTTTTAAGTTTTACCTTATCAAGCTCAGGTGTCTTCTTTATACGATCTTGGATGATGAGATGATTACTCGCGCATCGCACGAGGTCTTTAAAACATTGCTGTTCCCCAACGCCTGATAAGCCTTCATCATTGGCATAGTCATCCAGCAGGACTTGCAGGGCTTCGCGAAAACTCTCATTGCCAAAATCCGATAGCCCTGTGACCTCGCGCGCGGCGGAGAGCACAGCCTCTTGCGTAAATTCCACAACGCCTTTCTTAGCCCCTTTCAGCGCCAGCTTTTGTAAAAAAGTCAACTTAGGCTCAGCCAGATCATCAAAGACGATATCATTTGGTTTTGCCTGCCCCATTACGCTCTCCTAAAGTCCAAAAATGCGTTTCATAAACTCGAGTTGTATCTCTTTGCTCTTTTTGTCCGCATCAGGATTATTACCAACCGTATAGCCTTGGCCCACACAGCTTCCAGCAAGCTCGCCTAGCCCTGCCCGCACCATGGCGCGCTGCGGCCGTGTCATCTCCTGCGTTGGTTGAAACCGCCCTGATTTACCGTCCACGAGGAAGGTTCCATTGTCATCAAAGGAAAACTTACAGCCGCGTACAAAGCTGCCGCCGAATTCACTTAAGGGATCCGCATTTTCCCAAGCATGGCCCGCCCCCGCGATGACGTGGCTTTCAACCTTGCTGCCGCCCGATTCGATCTCTTTATAAACCTCTTGGCAAAGCGCGGGATCAACACTGTTATCAGCATCGCCGTGAATAGCGAGATAAGGCGCGCCCGTTGTGCCCTGATGACCGAGCGTTTGATGGCAAGGCCCGTAAATATCCATATGCAGCGTAAAGGACGGCACGTCAGGTGCCATAATATTTTTCAAGCGGTCATCCAGCAGATAGCGCGTACCCATGCCGCCGTAGCTATATCCCGTCACACCAATCCGGGTGGCATCAATGGCGGGATGGGTCCCAAGGATTTTAAGCGCGGAATAGGCATCGGACATAACATCCACCTCGGTCGCAATCATGGTTTTCATCACATATGGCGTTTGTTCGATCACGCCGCGCGGCGCATAATAATCTATGACCAGGCTGGCAACACCATTGGCGGCGAAGAGTTCTGCATAGCGCATTTCGCGGCCCTCTTTGATACCGCCGGAACCGTGCATAATGACTATGGCCGGAACGGGGCTCTCCGCACTCGCACCTTCGGGCAGAACCAATGTCCCTTTGCCTGTATGACTTTGAAGCTCGTCATAACCGTTCAACATCCGCGAGAAATCATAAGGGCTTTTTATGGGGTAATAGATGACCCCTTCATCGCTTGCCGTAAGTTCTGTGACAGGTGCAGGATAATCAGGAAATGGCGGCAATGGCAGTTCTTGGGGTGTCTCAGCGACAGCCACAGGTGGCGTTTCCACTTTAGGAGCCTCTGTCACCGCAGGATCGCAAGCACTGAGTAGAAAAGCAGCTCCGATTAAATAACGCAGACGCATATTGACCTTCTTTAAGTTTCCGCCAAGACAGGTGGATTAGGCCATGCCAGGAACATGTAAGCAGCGGGCAATAGTGAACATATCGCGACCATGAGATATATCCCATTGGCGCTGCCACCCTCTAAAATTTGGCCTGCAATCTTGCCGCCTAAAATCATCGAAATCCCAAAAGCCATCGGGACAAGTACGACGAGTTTATTTGAGATATCAAAGCGCACAATCGCCGCCGTTTGATAGAGACAGCCCAGTGTAAAGCCAAATTCCCATATCCAACTGGAAATCATATAGGCCGTGAAAGTCTTCGCCGTGAACAAGCCGATGACTCCCACGATTAAAATCAGAAAGGCCACAAGATGCGGGACGCGCAATCCAGCTCTAGCCCCGATGATCGCGCCGACTGCCCCTGCCGCGCCGCCGAGCCATTTCAACACACCAAACATGAGGCCATTTTGCGCCGGGGTCGGATTGAAATCTTGTGCAATAACATAAAGAAAGAAAAACAGACCGACATTTGCCAGCAGGTAAATTGTGAATATCGCCAGCACGGACCAGCTCGGGCCTGCTTGCGCCCAATTCGGAAAACCTTTTAACTTTGCCGCCGTTTCAGATGAACTTCGCTTAGGAAAGGCAAGCGCCCCCAACCCTAGCAAAGCCGCGAAGAGCGCCAAACCCAGCATCGCACCTGAAAACCCTGTCCTTGAGATAAAAAGAATGGGCAAGAGGATGAGGAAAACCCCAATGGAAACTAACTCGACTGATAAACGCGTGCCATAAGCCCGTTCAGGGTCAGGCATATCGGCCAACACCCGCATGGCCAGCGCGATTGCAAGGGCACAAAAAAATCCAAAAATCGCAAAGCCTACATAAATCGCCGCGCCGCCTAGCTGCGTGGCCATCAAGAATGAGGTTATGACTGCGGCAACAATTCCAAAGGCCGCTATACGCCAGTTCGCCCTCTCCACCCAAAGTGGTCCCGTTAACGTGCCCGCCAAATAACCGATACCTGCGGTAAGTGATAAGGTTCCCAACTGAGATGAGCTTAAAGCAAAAGCATCCTTAGCTGCGCCAAGTAAAAGCGGCATCGTATTAAATATCAGCCCCCCAATAGCCGAAACCATTGAGACAGCAAGTATCACAATGAAACTATTCTTCATAATGCCCTAATAAACCCGTGCAGGGTTAGGCGGATTGGGGGAGCCTAACATCTCGCGATGAGAAGGTGGTTGCTTTCCATTACCGTCTTTCATCTTATAGCGGTCACGCGCGACTTCTGCGCCGACTAATGTGTGCCCGCTAATCTCCTGCGCCTTCGGATCTGTGGCAATGGCATAGAGAATATGCCCTGTGAATTGTGGCGTCTCGGCCATAGCAATGAAGTCTTTATATTGTTCAGGATGCACTTCGGCCGCGATGAGCGCGCGTTCCGTCAAAAGCGGGCCCATCCAGATGGACACGGCCTGCACATTATAAGGCTCCAAATCAACCGCCATGTCATGGGCGAGCTTATCCAGCCCCGCCTTTTGCGCGCCATAAGCAGGGCCATGCATATAACAACTCGCCCCGAAGGAGGAGCCCATACCGATAAGGCCGCTCTTTTGTTTCGTCATGATTTTTGCCGCATGCCAACTAGCGACATAGGCAGAACGCAGACCAACATCGAGGATGTTTTGTGCGTCGAGTTCTTTCTCCCAAAAGGGTTTTTGTTCAATCAGTTGATGGTGAATATAGGCGGCATTATTCATCAAAATATCGACCCGCCCCTGCTCATCCATGACTTGCTCAAAAAGCTGTGCTACCTGCGCATCATCTGCGCTGTCGCAAATCACGCCTATGCCTTTGCCGCCAGCATCTGTACAGGCTTGCGCTGTTTCGGCAACTGTTCCAGGAAGCGGAGTGCCGTCCCAGCCCTTGGCTTTACCGACAGTCTTGGTGCGGCCCGTAACATAGACGGCCATGCCTTTTTCAGCGAGCCCCATAGCAATGCCTTTGCCCGCGCCTCGGCTAGCCCCCGTAACAATAGCGACTTTTGGATTTGGCATGATATTCCCCATCATTCACAGAATTTGTCTTTTAAAGAATAAGTAGCAGACGGATAAGAATGCGCAATAATTTTGTCTTTTTTTACGTGTTATGAGATATTTAAAGCCATTTTTCTTGATTTTGCGTAGTTTTTTGATGAAAAACAGACAAAATACAAGAGGCACGCATCCCGATGACACCCGAAGACAAAAACTGGCATTCAGATATAGAAGCGCCCTTAAAGCTTGCCACAGCGGATGATGTTAGCTGGTCAGCACAGACCGATGTTGTCATTGTTGGCCTTGGCGGCGCAGGCGTCACGGCGGCCTTACAAACTATCGAAAACGGATTATCCGTAACCGCCATTGACCGCTTTGAAGGTGGCGGCGCGACTAAGGCGAGCGGCGGCGTAATTTATGCAGGGGGCGGTACGTCAACGCAAAAGGAAGCAGGTGTCGAGGATACGCCTGAGAACATGTATAATTATCTGAAGCTTGAAACAGAGGGTATTGTTTCGGATAAAACCCTACGTGATTTTTCCGAGAAAAGCGCACCTAGCATTGATTGGATAAAGTCACATGGCGTGGATTTACGCGGGACGCTCTGGCCGCATAAGACCTCTTACCCGGCTCCGCAATATTTTCTCTATCACAGCGATAATAGCCTTGTTCCGAGTTATAAGAAACATGCAACCCCTGCCGCGCGTGGCCATCGCGGCTATGTTCCGATCAAGCAAGGCGCGAAGGCGACTAATCTTGGCGGCTCTATCTTTGATCCACTAAGAGCTAGCGCAGAAGCGAAAGGCCTAGAAGTCCTGCCCTATACCGAAGTCCGTCAACTTGTGACCGATTCCAAAGACAAAGTCATTGGCGTCAAAGCCTTGCAATTTGCAGATGACGAAACGCTTGAGACTTACAAAACCCTGCGCGCCAAGGCTATTAAGCTCTTTGCCATGTTCCCGCCGATTATCCCGGGCTCAAAATTCTTTTTTAAACGGGCTATGGCGCATTTGGAAAAGGCGAAGGCCTTAGCCGATATGCGCACGGAAATATTCATTCGCGCCAATAAAGGCGTTGTCCTCTCGGCAGGCGGCTTCATCTTTAACTCTCAAATGCTGGCTCATTACGCCCCAAAGTATACGGCCGGATACCCACTCGGAACCGATGGCGATAATGGTTCCGGCATTCGCCTTGGCCAAAGTGTTGGCGGCGTGGCCGAGAATATGGACCGCATCACGGCCTGGCGCTTTATCAACCCACCCATTTCTTTCGCACGCGGTATGATTGTCAATGAAAGCGGGCAGCGCTTCATCAATGAGATGGTTTACGGCGCGACACTCGGTGTCGAGATGGCGGAAAATCATAATGGCCGTGCGTGGATGATTTTGGACAAAGACCTTGTGAAACAAGCTCTTGATGATGTGAAAGGCGATAAGGCTCTCGCATTTCAACGTGCCCTCGCAAAATTAAATTCTTATTTCGGAGCAAAAAAATCTAAATCAGCCAGAGACTTAGCCCGTTTAATTGGAGTAGATGAAGACAAGCTAGAAGCCCAACTCGCCGAATATAATAATATGGCTCGCGGTGAGATAGCGGATCCTTTTGAAAAAACGCAGGACGATATTGCCGAAATTGATGAAAGCAAAATTGTGGCTATTGAGATTAGCTTAACGGCCAAACTTTTCCCTTGCCCGACTTTGACATTAGGTGGCCTTAAAGTGGATGAAGCTACGGGCGGTGTATTAGGTAGTAACGGGAAAGCCATCAAAGGATTATACGCGGCGGGACGCAACGCCATTGGTGTGGCCTCTTGGAATTATATTAGCGGATTATCTATTGCCGATTGCGTTTATTCAGGACGGCGCGCCGCGGAAGCTTTGTCTAATTAATTAGGCTTATCCCGCACAATCCGAAACCCGATATGGGATGTTCCGAAAATCAGATCTTGGGGTTGCCGTGCGGCAGGACGATATCGATAGCAATAAGAGCGCGCACAGAGAAATGAACCGCCCTTAATCACGCCCACAGGAATATCCCCTGGGGCGGGATCGTAGCCATTGGGATATATCTTGGCCACCTCGCCCGGCGCATGGTTTGGATAATAATTAGACGACGTCCATTCCCAGACATTGCCAATCATATCTCACAGTCCAAAACCATTAGCAGGATAACTCCCGACAGGCGCAACCCCGACATGGCCATCATCGCCTGAATTTATGACCAGGAAGACGCCTTGCCATATATTAGCTTTATCTTCGAGTGCCGCCTCTTCGGCATCAGCCCAACTCATCAACTCGCCATTTAATCCGCCCCGCGCCGCATATTCCCATTCGACCTCGCTCGGCAACCTGCCGCCTGCCCATTTAGCATAGGCCTGCGCATCCTCACGCGTGATGTGAACGACGGGCGCTGCCGCATCATATCCGCCCTTTTCAGAACCAAGAGTCATTCGCCAATTCGCCCCATCAATAAGACCCCACCAATTCAAACCCTTTGGGTTTTTGGGCGGCACAAAGACGGCTGAACTCGGAGCTATATCCACACCGGGCCCCGCCTTATCACTGGCTTTCCAACCTAGTTCGGCGCGAGTCTTAGGCCTGTCGCCTTTGCGAAATCCGTAAATTCAGCGTTAGAAATTTCATGCGACCAGATCTCGAAAGGCTCGATGCATGTGTTGGTAACGGGTTTCTCTTCGCGGTAAATACGAGTCTCGCCCATATCGAAACAGCCGCCTGAAAGAGAGACCCATTCGCCTTTAGTATTTGCTACAAATTGCGAAGGTTTAGCCTCATTCTGACAAGTCACCAAAACCAGACAAGAGGTGAGTAAAAAGAGATCGCATCATATCCGCAAGTTAAACATATTGCGAAATATAGTCACCGTATTTCGTCGCAATCGTTTCTTCATCCAAACCGAAATCCTCCAAGCTATATTTATGAGCCGCGCGATGTTCCCGGCGATTGGCCTCTATCCAATCTTCCATACCTGCTTTAATCTCCGCACTCATCGGAATACCCGCAGCCGACAGCACTCTCATACCTTCCTCGCTCGGCGCGGTTAGCAAGCTTTTATAATTCACGTCTATGAAACGGCTAGCATCCGCATTACCCCTCACCTTCATGAAATTATCGAGCCAATTTTTCAAACGAGCCATCCAATAGGTCCCAATCTCGGCATTGGAAATGTCGGTTGAGCCCATTTTATAAAGGCTCGCCTCCATGCTGCAATAAGAGGGTATTGTTGAAACGGGGTCGCGATGGGTCATCACGATTTTGGCCTCAGAGAATACATCCAATACGGTTTGCAATCCCATTAAATGCCCCGGCGTTTTCAGCACCCAGCTTTTCCCTTTGCGAGACGGATCTTGCCATTGCAGGGATTGCAGGATTTGGATGAGGTCATCATAGGCTTTGCGCGGATCTTGCTCTGATAACCATGCCGCATAATCCGGCACGAAATAGGTGCTCTCAATCATAGAGCTAGAAAAGAGCTGCCCCAGAATAATGACCTCTTCATCGGGCTGCTCAATATCCATGGGATGGATGGACATCAAGTCAGGAATAGCCTCCAACATATAGGCCAGCACGCCTTTGGCCGCTTCGAGTCTGGACGTAGGCTCACCTCGCAGCTCGCCTTCAAGCGGAACATAATTTTGCGTTTCATACCAACGTACACCCGTTAGATTTGGCGCAGCCGTGAGCATTCGGTGGAGCATTGTACTGCCCGTGCGCGGGAGACCCGTCAGGACGGAAGTGACATTGATTTGCTCATCCAAAATTTCAGGATTGTCTTTAATAAGTTGCACATGGCGCAACCGATTGACGAGCCCCGAGACAATCATGTGCTGCGCGCCATAGAGCCCTTCAGGGCCTAACTTAGCCTGCTTATTTAAAGACGGAATAAGTGCATCAATATTAGCAAAGAACCATTCATCACCAAAATCACTCAGCCCCGTTTGCTCAATTGCTTTCGCGATTAGGCTTTGTCTATCAGGAACCATCATCTCTACCATTTGCGTTTTTATTTAAACCAATTACTACGCATTCAAAGAAATTTTGAAAGATTTTATTTCATATTCGCAAAAGACTACGCTACATATTACGCATGTTACTCAAAGATAAAGTTGTCATCATTAGCGGCGTCGGCCCCGGCATGGGGCAGAGCATGGCGAAAATCGCCGCGGCCGAAGGCGCAAAAGTTGGGCTTGGCGCACGTAATCAGGATTTCCTCGTCGCCGTCGCCAAAGAGATAAAAGATGCAGGCGGTCATTGCATTGCGCTCTCCACCGACGTCACGGATGCCGCGCAATGCGTAGCGCTCGCCAATGCTGTCTCCGAAGAATTTGGACGCATAGATGGACTTGTGAATAGCGCCTATCTTCACGGGGCTTGGGCCACAGCCGATGTCGCCGATACCGAAGAATGGGCGGCCGTTTATGATGTGAACTGCCTCGGGGCACTGCGTATGGGACAAGCCGTATTACCTGCCATGAAAGACCAAGGCGGCGGGGCGATTGTCAATGTCTCGACTATGGCCACAGTTAACCCTTTCCCTGGCGAAGCCGCTTACGCAGCCAGTAAAGGCGGACTTGGGGTTTTGACCAAACATATGGCCAAAGATTTCGGCACAATGGGTATTCGGGTCAATGCTTGCCGTATGGGCTGGATTGGCGGAGCACCCGTCATGGGATATATCGACGCCCAAGTCGCCGCGGGCCGTCCGCGAGAAGAGGTTGTTGGCGAAATTACTGGCCGTATTCCGCTTGGCA
>CAZKHC010000059.1:0-10721 GCA_964552135.1 uncultured Algimonas sp.
GCGGATATGGTTACTTGTTCCGCCTAAGGGAAAAGGAAGGTTCAACCGGACAAGGAACGGCACCCAGACGTGAAAGAGCGCCGCATATTCCAAGGTGAATTGGCGAGTCAGCCAATTGTCTTGGTCATTAAAATATTCAAGCGGGGCTTGAACCGCCGCCCAATCTGGCTTGGCTGTAAACGTCGCTATCGCCGCCAAAAGTTGGTCTGGATGCGGGCGGTCTTCCGCATCATAAATTGTGACAAAGGACCCCTGGGCGGTTTTCAAAGCGTAATTTAGGGCCCGCGGCTTTGTTTGCGGTGTACCTCTAGGTACGACGACTTGACGAAAGGGATCCCTTAGAGCCTCAGCCACAGCATTGGTTGTGAAAGGATCGACCTCTTCTGTGATAAGGATGATGTCCAATTTATCGGACGGATAGCGCAGCGCTTCCAATCCTGCCATTAATTGTTCAATCATCTGAACTTCATGGAAAAGCGGTACAAGAACCGTATAGGTCGGAAGATCAGGCGATATTTCCGCAAGGCCAAAATCTTTAGGCTTGCTCATGACGCAAGCCGCTAATCTTAGAATTGCGAAAAAAACACTCGTCCAAGCCATAGCTGCCAGTAGGTTTTTAATGGCGTCTCTGGGAGCGACTATGAGCCATATCAGATAGGCTAGGGTGCATAATATGAGAACTGTATTGGAAATGGGTCTTGAGGCTGCAAATTCTGCTGTGCCCAACTCAATGTTTGAGAGGGTACTCTTAATTCTTGATTTCTCTAATTTAGACCCCATCGCCCCTTAACGTTACGGTTGTGGTATAAATACTGCAAGGGCATAATATGGTTTTAGATGACGCCCAATCGATCTGAAGCCCATCTAGCAGCATCCGCAATCGTGTCATCCGCATGTGAGATATAGCCATCTGACACGGATTTAAGCGTGAGGTCCTGACTATTTCCAATGGCATAAAGGACGTTTCTAAGAAAGCGTGGCCAGCCGATACGTTTGATTGGCGAGCCTGAGAATTTTTTCCGAAATTCCGTCTCACCTAATAGGGCTAAGTCTTTCAATTGCGGTGCGTTCAAATCATCCCGCGCGATCAATTTTATTTCCTGAGAAACTTGCGCAAATTTATTCCATGGACATACCGCTAAACAATCATCGCAGCCATAAATACGGTTTCCGAGTTTTGCGCGCAACTCAAGATCAACGGGACCTGCATGTTCAATTGTCAGATAAGAAATGCAGCGCCGCGCGTCGAGTTTATAGGCTGACGGAAAGGCGTCCGTAGGGCATATATCCAGACAGGCATTGCAGGAGCCGCAATGATCTAATTCCGCCGGTGTTGGGGTTAATTTAGCTGCACTCAAAATAGACCCAATAAAAAGCCAAGATCCAAAGTTTCGGCTAACGAGATTTGTGTGTTTGCCTTGCCAACCAAGTCCAGCGGCCATGGCCAAGGGTTTTTCCATTAGTGGCGCGGTATCGACAAAAACTTTGACATCTGCACTGGTATCACGAGCTAATAATCCCGCTAGTTCTTTCAATCGACCTTTCATCAGATCATGATAATCGCGCCCGCGGGCATAAACGGAAATGGTGCCGATATCCGATTGATCCAATGTTGTCATAGGATCGGTTTCCGGTCCGTAATTCATGCCCAATACAACCGCGGATTTCGCTTCTGGCCAGAGATTTTGCGGATGAGAACGGCGCAGGGCTGTTTCGGCAAGCCAGATCATGGAAGCGTGATGCCCAGCGTCTAATGCTGCCTGCAGTCCGTTGCCGGATTCCGGCCCAATTTCCGCGAGGTCAACGATGTAAGGGCGTGTAAAGCCAAGCTTTTGCGCGCGTTTCGTCAAGCCTTTTATGGGATCCTTACGCCGCGGGCTCATTGAAGCAATGAGAGTCGCTGCTGCATGAGTTTGGTACGCTCTTGGAAAAGACGGAAGAAAGTCAAGTCATTTTCGTCTATCGAGGGTTGGATTTCTTCATCGGATTTATCAGACATATAAAGTTCGTACGAGGCATTCATGGCATTTAACATTTGCGTTTCAACCTCAAATGATTCTCCAAAACTTTTGTACAATTCTATGCTGATTGGAACCATAATGCGATTTTCAGGCGAAAGTGTTTGGGTGCCTAATTTTTCCAAATTCTTAAGAGATGTTTGCGCATTGCGCTTACCCTCAAGAATAAGGGGTCGAATTTTACCTAATTCTCGTCCTATATTTTTGGCGAATATTCGGCGTTCCTCTAGAGTGTTTTCAAAGGTCGAAATTTCTAATTCAGGGATTGTTGCTAAGTTGAATTGTTTGACAATTTTTTGAAATTGATGATTAGGGTTATCCTTTGGGATAGCCAGAATATACCCATCAATTTGACGATTTTCCAACTCTATCATCCGAACGCTGGCCTTGTGCTGAACAATGAGAAGTTCTTCGAGTCCCGCGTCATCCAAATTTTCTGGGTTATTGAGAATATCTGAAAAGGATTTCGTGAGGTTTTCATAGAGTTGGTAACTCTCTTGTAATCCATCAAATTGATTTTTCGCGGCTTTGTAAATTGCTGTGTCTTGCCGCGAAAAAAGTGACCGATCTATATTCCATTTTTCAGGGGCTTCCAATTCTGCGATTTGCCCCCTTGCACGCGCCAATACGACTTGTCGCTCGGCTTCGAATTGCCGGCCGAACCGTTTTATTTCGCTATCATCACTCGAATTTATCGCGGCGAATAAATTGGACATCGAATCGGCCGAAAACAAGCTCGCGAGATCCACCTCAATCGTGGTCATGGACTGCATCCATCCCGCCATATCCTGAATGGATCCCATTTGCGATTGCGCGGAGGCTGGCTCTGCGAAGATAGTCGAGGCGACGGAGCCGAAGGATAAAAGTCCAGCTAAAAGGATATGTTTCATTGTGCTCGCATCTTGCAATTATTCTATCGCGAGAGAGATTAGCCCATTACGAGACACATTGAAACACGGTCATTTTGCGGAGTTAAAAATCCAAATCTGTGTAATGTCTTGGCGCCCGCAAACCGGGTTGGCGATCACCTAGGAGTCCGCGAAAGGCGGGTCGTGATTTTATTTTTTGATACCATTCTTTGACGATAGGGTAATCTCGCCATGATATTTCTCCCAGAAAATCCAGACAAGACAGATGAGAGGCCGCGGCAATATCGCCGAGAGAAAACCGCCGTCCTGCCAGCCAGTCTCGTTTCTCGAGAAGGGTTTTAAGATAAGCAAGGTGCTCCGCCAAATGCCCTCGGCCTTCACGAAGAACTTCGGGATCAGCCGGCCCAACATTATATTCTGTTTGCGAGAGGACGGCCCGTTCCACTTTTTCTGCAAGAATATAAGCGTTGACCTCCGCGGTAAATCGTTCATCAAACCAGGCACAAATCCGCCGCGCTTCCGCGCGCTCGAAAGGATCTTCGGACAATAGCGGATTTCGTTTGGACCCATCATTTGCATATTCGGTAATGGCGCGCGCACCACTAATTGTGTGGGTGCCATGTTGTGTTAAATCGATAAGAACAGGCGGCTTTCCCTCCGCTGTAAGGCTTTTAAATTCGGGCTCAATTTGCCAGGGATTTATAATCTGCTCTTTTACTTTCAACTTCTTCTCCGCCAACGCAAGGCGCGCCATTCGAGACGGGGGGTGCAAAGGGAAATGATAAAGCGTGCGCATCAGATGCGTTTAACGTAAACAAGACGAATGAATTCTTAATGAGGCTTTATCTTTTTACGACGATTTTGTCGTCCGGAAGCGTGAATTTCCATGGGTATGACTACATCCCGCCGGATGCGGATGGATGAGGATGTCCGCAGCGGGAAAAGCTGCGATTATACGCTTCTCTGTCTCCAATAAAATTTCATGCGCTTGAGCGAGCGATAGTGTTTCGTCGAGATCAAGCCGCATTTGTACATGAAGATGCGGCCCGGCCGCGCGGGTGCGTAAATCCGTGACGGCTCGAACTTGTGGGTCGGCCATTGCAATGCGTTTAATGGCGCGGCGTTCATCAGGGTTAAGTTCACGGTCCATGAGTTGTCCCCAAGCGAGCTTTGCGATTTGGAACGCCGTGAACAAAAGCCAAAGGGCCATCAATCCGCCAACAAGAGAATCTGCCCAGCCAAATTGTGTATAGGTCGCAACGGCTATACCAATAATGACAAAAATGTTGGCGAGTAAATCTGCAATATAATGCGCGCGGTCGCCGCGAACCGCAATTGAGCCCGTCGCACGAATTGCCCAGCTTTGCGCGATTATCAGCCATAGCGTGAGAGCGATAAAGATCACCAACACCATAATCGCTGGGCCACTTTGCGTGACGGGATGATGATGACCGATATGTCCGAAGACTTCTTCCAAGAGATGCGCCGCGCCAAGCACTATCAAACACACTTGGAAAACGGCAGAAAAGCTTTCCGCTTTGCCAAACCCAAAGCGGTATTTTGGATTTGGTTTTCTCGCGGCAAAGCGGACGGCGAAAAAGCTGGCCAGCGCCCCAAAAATATCCAGCGCGGAATGTACAAGCGACGCCAAAATCCCAATACTGCCTGTTTGGCCCCAAAGCCAAAATTTCCCAATAGCCATAAATAGGCCCAAACCCACTGCAAGCGCTGTGATGCGCCGCGTGATAATCGTGGAATGGTCGGGCGGCAGGCGGCCCGGGCGGCCACGCCGATTGGGTTGATCAAATCGATCATCGCTAGCAGTCGTTAAATTCGCCTGTGATATGTCGCCATTTGCGCTCATTTAAGTGGTGTTATACCATAACTTTCTTCAAGGCGAGTTTGATTTTGCAGAAGGAATGAACATTTGGGTATGATTTGCCGCGCATGATGGTCTAGGCCCTTGGGCAAATAGAATGAAAAATACGTCAGGATAAAATTATGCGCCTTTCAAAACTCCTTTTGGCAGCCAGCGCTTCAGTCCTCTTCGCCGCTTGCCAACCCGCCGTAGAGATAAAGGAGAATTCAGAATCTGGAGTCATTTCTGAGGTATCCGAGACAATGTTAGCGAATGTTCCCCATGCGCAGCTTCCTGATACTATTTCGCCAAAAAATTACCGCATAGATATGATGATTGACCCTCAAGACGAGGGCATGTCGGGCACGGTAGCAATTGATGTTACTATGAATGACGCGACAGATAAAATTTGGTTACATGCGAAGGAAATGACCGTTAGCGCCGCGCGGATTGATTATAAAGATGGAACGAGCACGGAATTGAAGTTTCATGCAATCCCTTTGAAGGACGCTCCTTCTGGAATTGCTTATCTACGTGCTGGCAAGACTTTACCCGCCGGCGACGGTACAATTACGATCGAATATACGACGCCATATAACCAGAATCTTAACTCAGCCTATCAAGTGCGCCGCGGCGATGAAGCCTATATTGTCACGCAATTTGAACCGCTGGGCGCGCGGGAGGCCTTCCCAAGTTTTGACGAACCGAAGTTCAAAGTACCCTTTACTCTCTCGATAACGTCGCCCTCTGACGAGGTCGTCGTTTCAAACACCCCAGAAGTTAGTGTATCGTCCGTCACAATCGAGGGGGAACCTTGGACAAAGCATCAATTTGCGAAAACCCGGCCTTTACCCACTTATCTCATTGCGTTTGCAGTGGGACCCTATGATATCGCCGATTATGGTGAGATTGCGCCAAATTCTATACGCAAAACTCCGCTGAAACTACGCGGATTAACGGCGGCAGGTAAGAGCGAACGGGTGGAGTATGCGCTGGCAGGGACGGAACCTATTCTGACAGCGCTTGAGGAATATTTCGGCACGCCATACCCTTACGAAAAACTCGATTTGATCGCTGCGCCGGACTATGCGTTTGGCGCGATGGAGAACCCGGGCGCGATTGTATATCGCGAGTTTCTTTTATTGTTGGATGAGGATTCGCCGCTCTCCCAAAAGCGGGCTTATAATCGCGTCCATAGTCATGAGCTCGCGCATCAATGGTTTGGCAATCTAGTTACCCCTGTATGGTGGGAAGATATTTGGCTTAATGAAGCTTTCGCAACATGGATGGGTAATAAGGGGACGGCGTTGGCTTACCCTGAAGAAAACTACGATCGTTTGACCTTGAATGCGGCGCTGGGCGCAATGAATATTGATACGCTGTCCACGACCCGCAAAGTTCGTGAGCCATTGGCAAGGTCCGAAAATGTCATGGATCAATTTGACGGCATTACTTACCGCAAAGGCGGCGGCGTACTGTCCATGTTTGAAAGCTTCGTTGGCGAGGCAGCGTTTCGAAAAGGCGTCCGCTTACATATGACACGATATGCCGACGGCGTGGCGACGGGCGATGATTTCTTTAATTCTATTGCCGAAGGCTCCGACAATCCGGACGTCGTGAGCGCGATGAAGAGCTTTGTCGATCAACCGGGCTTGCCGCTCGTTAAGGCGACAATTTATACGGATCAGCAAAAAGGGTCTGGCGTGAAAACCGGAATTGTCCTCGGGCAATCACGCTATGCGCCTTTGGGGTCGAAAACAGAACAGGGCCAAAGCTGGGAAATTCCGGTCTGCATCGCCTATGGCCAAAGGGGCAAGATTGGTAAAAAATGCACCCTGCTGGATAAGAATGAAACGCAAATTAAAATTGACGGTAAAACCGATTGGGTCACGCTTAATCAAAATGGGTCGGGTTATTATCGCTTCACCATGAATAGCGAAGCTTGGGCGAGTTTGATTGAGAATTTGGATGAACTGAACACGCGCGAGGCCCTGACCGTTCAGGATAGTCTCGTTGCAGCGTTCCGCGCTGGCGAAGTTGACGCAGATGTGTTCCTGAATGGTATGCGTGCCTTTGCGGCCCATCCGGAATATGATGTAGCGTCTGCTTCAACGCGTCTCTTGGGCTTCATGTATAGTGAGCTGCCGGAGAGCCGTGACGCTATCGCAGATCACGTCAATGCGACCTATCGAGACCGGTTTTTGAGCATTCGCGGCGCAGACAGCGTCGAGGGGAATTTACTTGCGCCGGCCCTCGCAAATCTTCTTGTCGGCTTTGGTAAGGATAAAGCTTTGAGTGAGGAAATGGCGACGGCGGGCGGAAATTATCTTGGCCTCAATGGAGATGTCGACAAAACGCAGGTTGCGCCTAACATGGTCAGTCTCGCGCTACGGCAGGCCATGCGGTCCAATGGCGAAGCTGCCTATGCGCCTATGCTCGAGCTTGCAAAGTCGGGATCCTCTCTCGAGAAAGGCGCTGCAGCAGGCGCGCTGGCCTCCACGCGCGATGATGCAGTGTATGAAAAACTCCTGGCCGAGGTCGTTCTTGCCGAAGACAGTCCGCTAACGGGCCGCCAAGCCGGAACCGTTTTAAATGGTCTTCTTCGCTCTGAAACATTCGGCGAAGCAACATGGCAGTGGTTTAAGGAAAACCTGCCTAGCTATGTCAAAAAAGTCCCAGATGTGCGCAAAGGCGGATTACCTGGCGCAGGCGGAAATTTCTGCTCGCTGGAACGCCGTGATGAAGTCCGAAGTTTCGTGAAACAAAATGCTGCACTCATGCCGGGTTATGAGAGAAGCTTGCTGCAAACACTCGAAGGCATAGAGCTCTGCGCGGCGCTGAAAGAAGCAAAGGCTGAAGATTTGGCGGCGGCTTTAAAGGCAAGATAGACAAAGTTTTTGTCCACTTTTAATGAAATGAAGGCATATCCTGTCTCAAAATTGTCAATTCCTATAAATTACGATCGATAGACTTTCAGGCGCTCCGTGATACAAGTTTAAAAAAACTGGAGAGTATCATGCGCGTCAAACACCTATTGCTTTTATCTGCTGTTGGAACTGTTGCTTTAGCAGGGTGCCAGCCAAATTCAGATTCAGGATTAACCGAAGCCAAAGAGGTTGTTTCCGAAGTAGCCAGCACTCCGGAGATTATCAGTACAACGCCCATTGTTCTGCCGGGCGCGCCGGGACAATCTGCGCGGACATTGAGCGCCGAGGAAGCGATAGATATCGCTGACAATAGCTATTCGCCGGATGATGTCATCTTCATGCAAAATATGATCCCGCATCATGCGCAGGCTGTTGAATTGGCGGATTTGGTAGATACGCGATCAAACCTGAAAGAGCTCGTAGATTTAGCTGGGCGTATTGGCGTTACCCAGGCCGATGAAATTAAATTTATGGAGGATTGGCTTAAGGAACGCGGAGAGCCGCTCTTGCCCGGTGGAGAAAGTCCCGGCAGCGCCCATGAAGGCTATAACGGGTTTCATCACATGGAAGGTATGGCCTCGCCCGAAGATATGGCTAAGCTCGCGACATTAGAAGGCGTAGAATTTGATAAGTTGTGGCTGACCTTGATGATCACGCATCATGAGGGCGCTTTGACTATGGTGGAAGACCTAACGGATCAGCCGGGCTCTGCTTATGATCCGGTTCTTTTCGAATTTACTAATGACATCGTCAGTGACCAGACCGATGAAATCGAGCGAATGAGCGCGGTTCTAGGCTCACTTTCCAAAGATGATCGTGCAGGCCTTTCCGCGGGGTTTAAAAACGCGGAAGAAGCAGCGATGAATGTGACTCTTGTTGCGGCTCTTTCTAACCCGGCTGGATTTTTCGATCCCAAAAACCCGTCAGGCCTTCCGCCGATTATTTCCAAAGATGATGACGATGGGAAAACCCGCGGCGATGATGGCCAGAGCGTAGAGGATACGGAATGGGGATCTCGCTCTCCGCTTCTCAGTTTTTCCAATACGGATATGGCCTTTGCAGGGGACGTTTTGGTGACGGGGAGCTATCATGGTTTCAACATTTATAAACTTCAGCCAGA
This sequence comes from uncultured Algimonas sp., assembly GCA_964552135.1. Lineage (GTDB taxonomy): Bacteria > Pseudomonadota > Alphaproteobacteria > Caulobacterales > Maricaulaceae > Litorimonas. The sequence continues at coordinate 8,793 of CAZKHC010000059.1, forward strand.
CGGCATGCCGAAACTCTTTAGCTCCGTTGTCTGCCCAGGTGGACAGGGCGATGTGTCAATTGTCGGCGATTTATTGCTCATGTCAGTGGAACAAACTCGCGGGCGTGTCGATTGCGGTCTGCAAGGAATCAGTGAAGATATCAGCGAGGACCGGTTTCGCGGCCTGCGTATTTTTGACATTAGTAATCTAGCGCAGCCCGTACAAGTCGGTCAGGTCCAAACTTGCCGCGGCTCGCATACTCATTCGGTTGTTTCCAGCGACGAAAATAAAATCATCGTTTATAATTCTGGCACATCCTCTATTCGCGACGCGGACGAGCTTGCCGGCTGTATCGGCAATATACCAGGCGATGACCGCACGGCTTTATTCCGGATTGACGTCATAGAAATTCCGGTTTCTGATCCCTCTAAAGCGCGCGTCGTCGACAGTCCGGCGGTGTTTGCCGATAAGGAAACAGGCCGCTTGGCGGGATTGTGGCAAGGCGGGGACCATGGTGATAACACACAGGCGACCCGGCAAACTAATCAATGTCATGACATCACGGTCTTTCCTAAAGCCAAAATTGCGGCCGGGGCTTGTTCCGGCAATGGCATAATTTTCGATATTTCCAATCCGCTCAAACCAACTCGGATTGACGAAGTCGTCGATAAGGGTTTCGCCTATTGGCATTCCGCGACATTTAATAATGATGGCACTAAGGTTATCTTTACGGATGAATGGGGCGGAGGTAGCCGCCCTCGTTGCCGCGTTTATGATCCGAAGGATTGGGGCGCCAATGCAGTTTACGATATTGTTGACGGCAAACTTGATTTTAAATCCTATTATAAGCTGCCTGCGCCGCAAACAGATTCGGAAAATTGCGTCGCGCATAATGGCTCTGTTGTCCCGGTTCCGGGTCGCGATATTTTCGTACAGGCTTGGTATCAAGGCGGCCTCTCTGTGATGGATTTTACGGATTCAAATAATCCTATTGAAATTGCCTATTTTGACCGCGGACCTGTCCATAAGGATAAATTGGTGTTGGCTGGGTATTGGTCCACATATTGGTATGATGGGAAAATTTACGGGACAGAGATTGCGCGGGGTCTGGATGTGCTCTCATTATCCCCGAGCGAATATCTATCAGAAAATGAACTCGCAGCCGCCGCACTCGCCAACCAAGGCGATGTCTTTAACCCGCAACAACAATTCCCTGTCAGCTGGCCTGCAGAGCCTGTTGTCGCCAAAGCCTATATGGATCAATTAAAGCGTAGTGACGTGTTACCGGCGGATAAGGCCGCTGACCTTACTCGCGTGCTGGATGCAGCTGCCAGCCAGTTGAATTCAGGGGAGGCGAGTGCCGCGCTCTCAAATGAGCTCACTGCTTTAAGCGGCGGGATAGACCACAAAGGCTTAACCGATACGCTCGCAGGGATTGCCGCACGTTTGCAATGAGACGCCGAACAGCAAGGCTGTTCGGGTAAAACCATGCTAGCTGTGCCAAACAACCAAGCGAAAATTTCTACTGCCTATCTTGGAGACAGCTAAGGAATTATTTAGGCAGGACGTGCCCGCAGGAATGATCTTCCCGATGGAATACCATAAGGGAAGGAAGGTTTTGTTTTACGCGAAGATCGCGAAACTGGTTGTAAATCAGTCTCACATTTCCTGCGGCGATGGTTTTTGATGCGGCGGCCCGTCTGTCCCAGCAGTTAGGCCATTAGACCAAGCTGTCGGCTCTCACCTCAAAAGCCCCGGCACAATCCGATGTCTCACCACCGGATGCTCAGACCCATCGTCTCCCAAACAGCAGGTGAGCTCCTACCTGTCCAATGTCCGAGAGAACCATTCAAATATGACACAGCTTTTGGATGCATGGATTATGTTTTGGGAATTGATGGACGCGGAGTGTCCGTATTTGACGCGGGGCGTCAAATACAACGGAGCGC
>CAZKHC010000060.1:0-10666 GCA_964552135.1 uncultured Algimonas sp.
GAACGACGTCGTACGACGAGGAGTGCTTCCCCAGCGGCACCGCGTGGCCGTGGGCGAGGAGCTCCTTCAGGAGAACGCAGAGGACGAGCAACGCCACCTCGGGGAACTAGAAGTGTTCCCCCGGCGTCACCCAGACATGGGACTGGGAATCCACCGTTCCTGGATGATCCAGTTACCAGCCAAACAGCTAATGCTGGAGAATCGCTGCTGCCTCCTCAACTTCCTACGGGAAGTCGTCCGCCACCAGCCCCAACAGTACCACTTCCATTAACAGGGTTAGAGTTACCCTCTCTAGGGGATAGCTTTGGAGCCACACTGGGACCCCGGGCATCCCAGATTACCATTTCTATGGAAGATATACGTACTATCAGCAGGCAAACAGCTCGTGAAGAAGTAGAGTTGGCAAAAGACTCTCTCAAGAGTAATTACCAAGACATACAGTCGTCTTTGGTTTCTACAGTAGTACCTATCGTGATACGAATGGTACAGGAGAGTATCCATGAGCGGGTCGAAGAAGAGATCGACCAAGCCACTCTACGAGTTGCTCGCCAACCACAGACCGATGAAGGTAACCTACCTATTGAACGGAGTGAACGTCTTAAGACGAGACGCGAAGGTTCATTTAGAACAAATGCCGCTACTCGTGACATTTTATCTCGTGCTGATGAAACAGTTCCTGGTACCTCCCAGCACAAGGGACATGAAGATGCCCGTAAATGGGTTGAATTCATGAGGGACTCAAAGCCGAGTGATTCAAAGGCCACTGAAGTGGAAGATGAAGAAGATTTAACGTACCCGGGACTGAAAGTCATACGGCCGTTAAACGATCACTTCACACGGGCTTTGTCTTACAAGACGTATCGACTTCGTAAGAAGGACAACTCGTACAACGACGAGATCGCGCAGGGTCTATCAAAGACTGCGCGCAAACTGAAGCACGTAATGACGGTTCCACTCTTTGATGGAGTAGACTCGATTGCAGTACTGGCGTTCTTGAAAAACTACAAGTTCGCTTGTGATGAAACGGGTGTCTCCGAAGGAGCCGCATTACCTCTTATGAAGTACTTTATGGCCGGAGAAGCCAAAGACACCATGTTGTCTTACGTCGGAAGAGGTACCGGTTTTACGGATACGGAACCAGGCGTAGATGCCATTAATTCCTATCCTGAAGCCGTACAATGGCTACTGATTACCTATGCAAGGGAGTCGGTATTACAGGTAGCTTACCGTGAGGTAGCTACCATGACCCAACGACAGGGTGATTCTGAAAATGAGTACGCTTTAAGGCTGAGAAAAGCCGCCTTAAGGTGTGGGGATGCGTTCACAGAACGTAACTTAATTGCGACTTACATCGAAGGATTAGGACATGCTTCCCATCACGTCATCAGGGAAGATGTTGCCTTAAATCCTCGGATGACGTTTCAAGAGATTCGCATGAAAGCGCAAAGTTTAGGAGATACGCAAAGAGAGACGCACCGTATCATGACGCGACTTAAGCCTACGCCGTCAGGTGCAAGGTCCTCCCGAAAAGGGCTAGTTCTCTCTATGGAGTCTAAGACAGGGACTACAGAAGAGGAAGGTGACGAAGCTGCTTTAGCAGTAATTACGGACAACCGTTCGTACGCCCCATCCTCCGTCTCTGTCCCAACAACGACACCACCAGGTACACCATCAGGTGGAGAACAAAGGCATACTGAAGAAACCGCTTCAGGTCAACGCCGTACTCTTCCTAGAGGAATGTACTACGCTCCTAATACGTATAGGAACCGTAGTCCAGGTCCTCATACAGGCCAACAGGTGTACCCCAAGACCTCCTACCCCACTGCTTCAGCAGGGTCTAGCGCCTTAGGGCGTAATATAAGATGTATCATCTGTCGTAAGACAGGACACGTCATGACCCAATGTTACCTAATTCCGGCTGAAGTCCGAATGCAGATGAAGGATGCTCAATCGGAGCATCCGTTCTCATCGGACGAGCTGAAACAATTTCGTGCCCTTCTGGTGGAAGGACAAGATGCTCCAGAAGGAGGAAAGAAGAAACTACCCAGTACAGGGTCAAACTCTTCATCAGATTCCGATTCTGAGGGCCAGGTTCCGGGAAACGGAACCTCGGAGGGGAACTAGGGGAACCCCTCCTTACAGGGTCTCCTGCAAATAATGGGGATAAGGAGATTCTACTGGTGAACCAGATGACTGCGGCCGCTGGTGCACTAACCCCTTTGACGAAGGATAAGATACTCAGTACCGAGTCTAAGATGGAGTGCAAACCTCACTTAGACAAGGAAAATATCCACGTCTTAGCCGTAGGATATAGAAATTACCGTTTAGATGTGTTAATCGGCATAAGCCGTACGGTAATGAGTTACGTAATGGTTGTCCTGGACACAGGGGCAAGTCTAAGTCTCATTCGTGAGAGTTGTCTACCAAGAAATTGGAAAGATGGACAAGTGGAAAGACCAAGGAACAACATGAAAGTGTTGGATGCTAATGGTAACAAGCTGTCGCCGTTGGCAGTAATCACATTACACCTTCAAGTGGGAAACACGATCGTCAAACAACGATTTCTAGTCGTTCATAATTTGTCTGTACCGTGCATACTAGGATGCGATTATATCGACAAGGAAGTGGAGGCGATACATCCTCAGAAGAGGTATTTGGCATTGACCACGGGGGAACGTGTGTTCATGGGCCACAGGAGATCTCAGTATATTCCCGAAACCTCTCTTAAGTCACGTTACGTGCCACTTAAAAAGAGGCCAACAATCAGAATTGCTGAGAAGACGGTATTGAAACCGGGCCACGTCGCACGGGTCCGTGTTACGTCATCCGCCATGGGTTTACATGTTCTTCTGCCTAAGCAGCAATTGATGGTTGACCGTCAAATTCAAATGGCCAATGGAGTGGCTAATATACGGCCCAATGTCCCATTCTTTGTGGAGGTTTCGAACTTTCGACGGAAAGAAGTTACGTTACCAAAGAATATGGTCATCGGGGTTGTCAGTGATCCACCCACGGCTACAGTAGTAGTGGATGAAAGGACCCTCAAGGAGAACCAAGAAAACGATGAGCCGAATATCATTCCGGTTTATGCCGTTGAAGTGGTGAATTCGACTGACAAGGTAGAAGCATCACTCGTTAAGGAGAAAGAGCCGTCGTCCACATGGCAACAAAAGGTGGAAGCTCAACTGACCAACTTACGTGATCCCACGTTGAAGAGCGAAATCCTCGCCATGTTGGAACGACATTCTCAAATGTGGAGTGGTAAACTGGGCGAGATCGCCGCCACGGAACATCGAATACGGTTAAAACCGAACACCGATCCCATTCGACAAACTCCTTATCGAGCAGGACACCAGAATAGGAAACTCATTAATGAGCAAGTCGAATCTATGCTGAAGGCAGGCGTGATCGAAGCCGCTCAGTCGGAATGGGCTAGCCCAGTTGTAATGGTTCCTAAGAAGGATGGGTCTGCACGTTTCTGTGTAGACTACCGGCGTTTAAACACGGTCACCGTGAAAGATGCCTACCCTCTTCCTCGAATGGATGACTGTATTGACTCCTTAGGAGAAGCTGCAATATTCACTACACTTGATTGTAACAGTGGATACTGGCAGATACCTGTGGCACAGGAAGATCGTGATAAGACTGCTTTCATCTCTCATGTGGGATCCTACCAGTTTCTACGGATGCCTTTTGGATTAACCAATGCTCCAGCTACCTTTCAACGGGCATTAGATATTCTCCTTGCAGGAGTGAAGTGGCAGTTCTGTCTAGTTTATCTAGATGATGTCATTATCTTTTCTAAGACAGAGAAGGAACATATCCAACATGTGGATTATATCTTGACACTTCTTAAGAAGTCTGGTGTTACTCTCAAGCTGAAGAAGAGTGAATTCTTCCAACGTTCAGTTGACTACCTTGGGCATACCATTCGACCTGGTAAATTGGAAGTTACCCAGTCAGGGACATCGGCTTTAGCAGAAGCAAAATACCCTACAACTCAAACGCAATTACGAAGTTACCTCGGATCTTGTAATGTTTACAGAAGATTTGTGAAGGGGTATTCTACTATAGCAGCTCCGCTGACGGACTTGCTTTGCAAGGGAATGCCGGAGACTCTCCGAACCCCTCCAACTTCAGAAGAAGTAACTGCGTTTGAAACCTTAAGGAAAGCTCTGCTCAATCCACCGGTGCTCCGGTTGCCGATGCCTGACAAGCCGTATGTCTTGGATGTTGACGCGTCAGAGAATCAACTCGGGTGTACACTCCTTCAGGAGCATGACAAGTTACTACATCCTATCGGATATTGGAGCAAATCACTTACGGCTACTCAGCGTAATTACTCTACTACCGAGAAGGAATGTCTATCAGTTTTCTGGTCTATATCGCTTCTGCGACCATATCTGGAAGGTAATCACTTTACTGTCCGGACGGACCATAATTCATTAACATGGATCTTGTCTATTACTCCTTCAGAAGGTCGTCTTGCCCGCTGGCGTTTGAGGTTAGCCGAATTCGACTTTGAAGTACAATATAGGCCTGGGGTGAAGAACGTAGTTCCTGACTCATTATCGAGGTTGGAAACAACAGGGGATGACAAAACATCGTTAGATGAAGACATCCCTACATTGTTAGCTCATGATGAAACGTCAGAAGACGAACTGCGGGATATGTACCCACCGGAATGGGATACCATCAACCTATGTTTAGTCGCTATTGAAGATCTCATTCCTGAGCCTATCACCGTCGAAGAATGGTTATCCGAACAAGGTGCAGATTCACTGTGTCAACAGCTCCAACAAGAAGTGGATCAAGGGACTAATCCACGTTTTCGGTTAAACCCGCAAGGTATACTCGTTAGAGTTTTACCGACACAGACCGCTACTCAGGTAGTTGTTCCCGAAACGTTACGTCCACGTATATTGATGAGTTATCATCAGGCTACAGTTGCTGGTCATCCAGGAGTTAGACGCATGTACGATACTCTCCGACAAGGAGTTTATTGGCCAACTATGATTGTGGATGTGTATGCCACCGTAAGGGGTTGTGATACTTGCGCTCGTGACCGAGTTCAAGTTAACAAACATACTAATCCACTTAAGTTGTTCCCGGCAGTCAAACCCTTGGAAGAGGTAGCTATCGATCTATTGGGTCCCTTGCCGAAGAGCCGGAAAGGCAAACTATATATTCTGGTTATCGCAGATCGCTACTCTAAGTTATGCCGCTTAGTGGCATTAGCTTCTATCAAGGCACATTCAGTTGCAAGAGCTTTTTGCGAATCATGGGTATTCGTCTACGGTGCACCCCGCACGATTCTATCCGATAACGGACCGCAGTTTAAGGCTAAAGCGTTCTTGGAAACGTGTCGTATACTTGGTATCAAGTCGTTGACAACTACAACTTATCATCCACAAACTAATGGACAAGTTGAACGTTTTAATCGTACACTAGCCTCTATGCTACGCCATTATGTCGCTAACGATCAAAAAGATTGGGACGACTACCTGCCTACGTTGGCCTATGCATACAACCGCTGTGTACACAGAACGACAAATACCACACCTTTCGACTTAACGTTGACAAGAGCTCCCCCTATTCTGGGTGCTGAACTACTCGAGAACGAGGATCGCGAACGCGCGTGGTCCCGGGATCACTGGGTACAACAGTTAACAACAACCTACGCAAAGGCAAATGCCTCCCTCAAGAGAATGCAAGAAAGATACAAGAGAGATTTTGATAAGGCAGTTAGAACTCCTAATCGCCATCTCCGCGCAGGAGACAAGGTCTTTCTCCATCTGGAGGGAACTTCGCAAGAAGAAACTTTGCTAGGACGTACCCGTTCGAAACTCGATTTCAAGTCCCTTGGACCCTATGTGGTCATTTCCAATAATGGACATACGTTTGATATCGACGTTGAAGGAATCCCGGAACGCGTAAGTTCCGATCGCGTGCGCCCTGCTCCATCATCGAGTATTGTTCAGGCTGAAGCCGACAACGAAACCGAGGTCTCGGCTGAAAGCGATCCGCGAAGCGGGACGACACCAGAAGGTGAGAAGACAGTGACAAAGGTCACAGCTCAGGACGGAAAGAGTACGACACCAGAACGTGTAGAGGGTTTAGAAACTCGAACACCACCTGCACTTGAACGTGTCGTTGAATCATCCGCAGGGCCGTCGCAACCACCGACTGAAGTCGCTGCAAGCGGAGAGCCGCCAGCAAGACGTACGCGTTCGCAAACGTCTCTTGTTAAACCAGGTTCATCTGTAGACAAGGCAAAGACGTCGGAGTACGTCATCGATAGGATCTGTGAGGAGGACCAAGACGAAGATGGCTCGCCGTTATTCCGCGTACGCTGGTATAATTTTGGCCCTCAAGACGATACGTGGGAACCAGAAGACATGCTTCCAAAACCACTAGTTGCTGCTTTCCGCAGAACAAAACGCAGGCAAATAGCCAGGCGCAAGAGACGTTCAAAGAGACATGTGAATTTTGTACATACAGTGCAACATATCTGAATTACAGATTTTTCACAAAAGTCACCTCTACCCTATCACACGCAAGTGCATACTCGCAGTACAGTATGCTTAGCATCCGCTCTCTCTCGCAGGAGCTCGAGACCTGATGTGGGGGGTATATTCCCTATATCCACATAACTGTTTATACAGTACGGTCTCTATAATCAGAACTAATTTGCAGTTTGGGCGATGCTATTCTAGCGTCTATCACGTGATGAGGTAATTGAAACATGCTAATGCAGCATATGCTCTTGGTTGTCCCACCTACGTTGAGTTCTCTCTCATGATTGAGTAACTATCCTTACGGATAGTCCGTATACAAGTGACATGGCAAGTCACAATTCACCGTGTAGGGTTACGGTTTTCTCACGAAAGATAGCCGTGAGTTTTTTATCCAGACCAATGAATGGGTTGTGATGTTTGATTTCGGAAATAGACCATGTTACTTTCATCTTAAGATGCATAACTGTAAACACCTAGCTGGTGTTGATGCATATTCTATTTATAAGATTCCATGACTGCTTATCAAGTACGTATGGATGACAGAAGCGTTCACTTTATTATGTCAACATCAAGGACACAAGTGTATCAACTGTTCTACAAGAATGATGGATTACGTACGACACCTGTTGACAAACACCTTCAGGTGAAGAAGAGCGTGTGGAAACACACGATTGGACAGAAGGGATACTAGCTACTCTTCCTCGTCAGAGGTAGCAGGCTCATTGTTAGCACGAGTACGCTTGCGGCTTCGTTCCGAAACTACAGGAACGACCTTGCGCTTACGCTTGCTCGCTCGTACAGGAGGATTAGAAGAAGGACCAGCGCCTGGGTCACTAGTAACTGCGCGACGACCTTGACTGGTCACACTCTTGGCCAAGTTTGACGCTTTTCGCGTTGCGCGTTTCACGACGGCAGTGACACCCTTCCGTTTGGGAACAGATTTCTCAGAAGAGATAGGAGGATTCGAGGGTTGAGAGGATGAAGGAGGCAACGTCATTGTTGTGGGATCAGAAGACACCGCTGCACCTTCAATTGCAGGTACTGCTACTGCTGAAGCAAGAGCTGAACCAGCCAATGACTGAGCCTCATGAAAGGGTATCTTCACCAATTCTGTCGTCTCCACTGGCGTGTTGCCAAGGAGATCAATGACAGGAGTCTCGATTTCAACTTCAGTTGCCGTCGCGCCAACACCGGGACCGACCAGTTTCGGCGGCGTACTTGATGAAGGCTGAACGTTTTCGAGAAGACGAAGTGAAGTCGCGGCAGTATCAGCTGAAGCTCGTGTAGACTGTGCCAAGGTGGCCATGGTATCATGAAGACCAGCAATGGATTGCTGCAAGGTGGTATACCGAGCAAACTCAGTCTTGAGCTTGTCGTCATGAACTGCCTTCTGCGTCTCCAGCTCTTTGACTTGCTTCTTAAGAAGATCAACCTCCCCAATGGTATAAGCAGCATCTTGACGAAGATTGTCGTTGACAGCTTCAGCTGCTTCCAACTCTTGATTGCGTGCTGATAAAGCGGCCGCCATCTTCTTGTTCTCTTCGACCAAAGTCGTCAACTTGAGGTTAAGGGCTTCCTTGTCATCCTGCAAAGCCCGTACTTCTCCTTCCAGAGCTGAAACCTTAATGACCAAAGTATCTTGTTCCATGTCAGTGGTAAGATGTCCGAATGAACTGGCGCCAGCAGGCGAAGATGAATTGGCCTGTAAACAGGCCCGGATGATGTCCTTCACACGGAACTTGCTACCATCCCAAGTGGCAATGAGGTCTTTAGCAGCGGTTTGCTCCAGTACCGTGCGACTGATCGTTGTCCGTTCATGGATACTGCACCAAGGAGAATTCCAATCAACCTCCATCGCTTCCCTATCAAAGGGTAACCACTTTCCAGTGGATTCCCGATCAATGGGCATCCCAGGGAACTTGATGATGGGATACCGAGGCCAGTCTAAACTGTCGTGAATGTCAAGCAACTGCTTGTATACCGCTTCAGTGACATGAAAGGGGTCATCCCAGTCTGCAGTATTCGGGTTAATCCGTAGAGGAGCGCTCAGTCCCAACCGACGGAAGTCGTCGATGACACCTCTCGGCAACTGGTATAGACGCTTGAGGGCGAGGCACTGTTCAATCCAGGCGGCTGCGAAGTATGCCGTCCACTCCGTGTGTGCCACGGCCCAGAAGAATTGACTCAATAACGAGTTGTTGTCCATCATGATGGAGCCCATGAAGTGCATCACCTTTGGGCTGGGTACTGGTATACCTCTAGGAGGAACAATGTGCCACGGTTTCACCGGAAGATACCAACGAGATCTCTCGTGCTTGGGCATGTCGACGACCTCAATGTCTGACCACAAGACGACGACAGGATTGTCGTTGAAAGGCCGGTTAGCCGGTGGAGTGCGACGACGTTGCTCTGTTGCCCATTCCGACGGGAACCGCTTCCTGGACCACCAGCATGGCGTCAACAAGTGACCAGGAGCCAACAACTTCTCACAAGGAGCATACGAGATGTCGGATGTATCCAAGTAACCGTATTCGTACTCCAACGCACGTTCGGAATACCATCTTACGAGGTCTTCGTCACTGTCCACCGTCAAGGTGTAGATGTCAGAATACATGACAGGCGGAATAACCGTACGGCATGAGACGTGTTCACCACGCTTGCGCCAGTAGAAGTTGGCGTTGTCGAAGCCCTTGATATTCGCCAGACGGTCGAAGCGTTGAAGAATGGCCCTCTTTGGGTGTTGCTGGCTTATCTCCGATAAGGAGCAGTAGCTTGGCGACTTCGGTTTCGCATTCCTGCTGGGCGTGAAGTCGAATTGGCTGCTACGCATCTGGTCCCTCATCCGGAAGAATTGCATCTTTCGGCGGGACTCCTCGGCCTTCTTCTCTCGTTCACGAGCAGCCTCGGCGTCCCTCTCTCGTTGTTCGCGCTCCGCGTAAGGGTCATATCTTGAAGCGTATTGCCCAGTAGTGGGTAGGGCCGACGGAGGCGGATGATAGGGTGATGACGACGGCTGTGCAACCACGGACGACGAGAACGCGCTGCGAATGGCCGGAGGCATCTGCGCCAAGGCCGCTTCCAATTCGCTTCGTGGCATGCGACTTAAGTTCGTCAACAAAACTTGAGGGTCCACAACCGGTACGGACCTTGAGGGAGAATTCGCTTGAAGCGTAGAAGTGATGGGTCCAGCAGAAGGTACGACGGGACTCGATGATGGTTTCACAGCTGACGCTGTCGCTGATGTCGCTGCTGTCGCATGTTGACGCGAACTGCCGGCGGGAGTCTCGCCCACTGTAACAGGATTACCTGTAGCAGACCCCGAAAGGGAATGGGATTCGCTTCTCCTCCGATGAGGTGCAAAAGGCATGGGCGGCAGTGACGCGCTTGGGGTGACCGGAACCGATGATGCGGGAATGTCATCTTGCCCGTTATCGGGAATGGGATGGTCGTCGGTCATGAGAGCTGAGAGGATCTCGCGGGTGCTCGAAGAAAAGGATGGGGGAGTGTGGGACTTGTTGTTACCCACGAAAGGGAAGATGTCAGGTAGCTCATCCATCGAAGGAGCTTTTATACCTGTACAAGGTATCCTGGTTGGCGGTATCCTGTAACCGATGTCGTGATTCCGATTCAACGGTACAAGAGCCTCATTGGGACTGGCTTGGTGGATCAAGTGCATGCAGTACGACCCCAAACAGAGTCGTACGCCAGGGTGGACTCACTCAACAATACTGTTTAAGCAGTACACGTGTTCACCTGAAAGAACTGCAAGCACTCTGCATTTAATGGCTAAATAATATCTGCCTGGCAAGTGCAGTGCCACGACCGCTACAGAATATTCTGAATTGGAATTTGGCGCCACGTACGCATTCTATCGTGAGAGCGGACACCTGTCTGCACACTTATTGGTGTTACCTTGGTATTGACAAGCTCGCACACGTGGAGACCGACTCCCGAGTAAGAGTCCACGTGTGTTGACAACTACAAGTGGATATGATTAAGGGATATAATTTTTAGATATTTTTAGATTAGGATTACTACTTATTTCTAGCAAGGCCCGACTTTGGACCTTAGGTCCTTGGCCGGCCCCTGTGGGGCATCTGGCACTTAGGTGATTACCTTAAGAGGTAATTACTGGTGCGCCAGTGTCT
>CAZKHC010000061.1:0-7240 GCA_964552135.1 uncultured Algimonas sp.
ATTTTAGCTGAAAATCATCGGTTTTTTCTCGGGATCAGCATGCCGCATGCACTTAGCGCGATTATGCTCTTAACGCATGATGCTTATAACGGGGGTTCACTGTACTGTGTTGTAACGGCCGGTGGGGTGCGTTGATTGAGGCCCGTTCTAAGTTATGGGAACAGTATTGGGGATTAGGGATGTGTACAGTAGCGCTGTACTGTACACTGTACTGTGTAGTCCAGTACAAGTGGCGGCGGCGGAGAGGAGGTTGGAATCTCTTGCGATTGTACAGTACAATCGCGTCTACGTTGTCTGGTACAACCGAAGGGGACTGCGCCTGTACAGTGCAGTAGTCTACGGCTATTTTAAACGGCGTGGACTCGCAGGCCCTTCCCCGCCAGTGCAGAAGCTTTATCGCTGCACACGTCTCACTATAGTTCAGGACTGCGGCGGTCGCTACATATCCCACAGGAAGTTTGGGGAATCGTCTCGTTCTCTCTCCATCGCGGCATCCGCCTGGCGCTTTCTCCGCCCTTTTCTCCCTCTCTCTCCCTCTCTCTCCCTCTCTCCATCACGCTGCAGTGGCAAAATGTCGACGCCGCGGAGGTCTACTTCCAGGTCCTCAGACGAATCAATCGGCCCTCTTCGCACCCAGAGCCAAGGCAGAGGTCGTTTGAGTGACCCTTCCGGCGGAAGTAGGCAGCCACCCATTTCTCCTTTTCGTGTAACCCGCAAGTCGACAGGGGGATTAGGGGATGGTTCTACTCTAAACGCGGGAATAAGCTCGAAGAAGGTTGCCGCGTTGGGGAGTGGTGCAGACGAGGATGATGGGGATGACAACCATCGGGTGGTGGTGAGAGTGAATGATCACTCTGGTGGTCGGCGCGCCGGGTGCCTTGAACTGACTGTGGAGAACCTCAAGCCTTTCAGCGACAGGAGTGCTTTGCTTGGCGACTCTGCAGTCCTGTATATCATGCAGCACCGTATTGCGTGGTATGCGGCTGCTGGAGTTGAACGCGTCATGTTGTTCGGGGATACCGGATTGGCGACTCGTGTGGATCGAGGGAACCGGACCGCCCGTGGAGGGGCGTATAGTCTTGCCTGGGAGACAGACGTGATGTTCTGCCCCGTTCATGCAGATACTCATTGGAGCCTAATGGTGCTTGTCGGAATGTACGGGCTGCGGCAGGCTGCCGCGAAGGGGGTGGAGTGCATTGACCGAGACACGTTCTGCTTGTATCATTTCGATAGCTTGCCAGGGAGTAGCCACTTTGAGTTGGTTGGCCAGATTCTCAGTGGGCTATTTACCGGGCTCGACGAATCGGAGAAGTCTGCTGTTTCGGCGTTGGGGATGCAAGAGACGTTGCACATAGCAGTCAAGTGTGAGCTTCAGACCGACGCAACGTCGTGTGGGTGGCACATGTGCCGCAATATGGAACTGTGCCTTTCCGGAGCGTTTCCCGTTGACACATCATCACTGATGAACACCCTTAAGTACCCTCGCGCGTACGACGGAGCAGGTACTATTACGCAGTTTCGCGATCGCGTTATCAGAAGCCATGATCTCGCTTTGCAGAAATGCTCCAGCGGAGGGGATGGAAGTATGATGAAACTAGATTCCGTATGTGGGGGCAGTGTGCCTGAGTGTTCGGCGAAGGTGTTTGAGGATGCCGTTACAAGAAAGGCGAGGAGTCAGGTGGCATTGTTGGGGAAGAGGAAGGGCAGGAGTAATTCCATGTATGCTTCTGGCGAGCGTGCGAAAAAGAGGAACTGGATTGGCAGGGCCAGGAGGAGGGGCGCACCCGTCCTCCGCGGAAGGATGGTAGCGGCGGACGTGGCTGTTGGAGCTGACAGCGCTGCTGCGATTGGCAAGTCAACTGCCAAAGCGGGCCCGTCGGGTACTGAGGTCGTCGAAGCGCGAGCGGTGTCAAAGGAAGCTGCTGGGTTGACGGATGAGGAGGTTGCGGAGGAGGTTCCGGTTGAGAAAGTGGTGACAATGGGGACGCTCAAACTCCCTACAAGTCGAACGACGGTGAAGCTGTCTTCCATCCGTACTCGGGAGACGTGCTTCAGGATGCCCACAAAGGAGAGTGTGTCGTTGCTTGCAGCCAACATTGTGAAGAACGGTTTCTCTGCGCGGCATGGCATGCTTACTGTGACGTTTGAAGTGGATGGCAAATACCTCCTCACCGATGGATATCACCGATTGGCTGCGTTGAGATATTTGTTGGGAACGAAAGATGCCGATGTTGTTCCGGAAGAGGTGGACGTGTTGTTGGTGGATGATTCTTCAATCGCTGAGAACGAACGGGGAATGTTTGCCCTGCGCATGTCACGGGAGATTAACCTGGCTGACCACGTGCATGCGAAAATGAGTCTTGTCGACGAACTTTATTCTGTGCGGTCGCTGTTGCGGGAATCGCCGAAATTCAAGGGACTATCCGATGAAGAGCGCCGGGCCGCTAATGTAGATGGCAAGATGCGCAAGAGGATGGGAGAGGAGGTGAGTCGGTTTGTACTGCCGCACTGTCAGATGTCCCATGTGTCCCGGTATGTGCGTGCGAATGCAATGTTTGAGGACAGTCCGAAGGCGTACCGCAAGTTTCTTGAACTGTTTGAGACGCACAGAGAAACTCGGAAGAGGTGGAACGTCACCTGCCTCTCCGTTAATGTGTTGTACGTTGCGGAGGCGGAGCTGAAAGTGCTCATAATTGAAGCCATTCACATGTACTTGGTTGGAGTGAAGGCCGCGTTGAGAGCACCTGCGGACGGCATTGTCGCAACTGCGACTGCCACATTCTACAACGAAGGTGTGAAGGTTGTCGCATCGAAGTGGAATATCGATGCGGCAATTGTCTTGGACCAGACTTTCACGCGTGGTTCGTCGATGCAGGAAACATGTGCGAGAGATCAGCTGCGAGCGATGATCACGAAGGCGACGTTGTACGATGGAAGCGGAACGAGTAAGGGGAGGAAGCAAACCCCTAATCCCCGAAATGTAGCGTCGCGGTTTGCTAAGGAAATCAACGATTTCTACGAAGTCTTTCCGCCAACGCACCTGCCGGATGTCACCTACGACAGTCAAGACAACCCCATCCCGTTTGGTGTGCGAATGCTGTGTCCGAATTCGAAAATTCCGAATTGCGTGTCGCGTCTGCATCGGATGCGGTACTACCTCCTGCCGCGTGAGGTGGATGACTTGGCCTCGGAGTTGGTGGAGCAAGCTGGTCAATTCAAGGCGGGCCCCAGCGAGATCACGAGTAGGATTTCGATGGCAGATGAGAATACTGCGCAAGCGGCTTGTCTGTTTGTGCAAAAGGCGGAGGAGGTTGCGCGTGTCGGATACGCGCAGATGGCTGTACTGGATGGGGTTGTCGTAAGACCGGCTCTCGATCGGCTTCTTTCCCACTTTGCATCCTACTTTGGGGGAGAGGGCAGTGACCCATTACCAGATGATCGGTGGGTTGCTGAGGCAGGGCCCGCTGGGAAGGACGCTCGGCGGGAGGGGCGCCTATGCACCCCACGGGAATGGATTTGCGACGACCTGGAAGTCCGGAACCCGTCTTTGTTCAAGGACAAGGCTCTAGTTGATTTGGCGATGGCCTTTGTGGCGACCTATATGGGCCTAGTCGAGGACGATGCGGAGGATGACGAAAGGCTCCCTAGGGCAGCCCCCGGGGCTTCGCATACATACTCTGCAGTTGGGTTGAAGCTGCTGTTGACGACGAAGGATTGTGCAGCACAGCAGGGTTTCATGGAATTTGCAGAGAAGGAGCCGCCACATGATACAGTTTGGGTACCCGAGAAGGACCCGTCCTACATCATGATGGTGGGTGGAGCAGAGGCTTTTGAGATTGTTGGCTTTCCGTATTCGCACATATTCGGGAAGGGGCCGGAAGTTGTGCGGGAGCTGGTGGCGACGCGGACGATGGCGACGAGAGTGAAGGTAGAACCGTGGAGCGTTTTTGTTGCACGCTCCGACTTTTTCCATGCCGGCACCATGTACCGCGACCCTGCATCGAGTGAGGCGGCATATCAGTACCGTGTCTGCGGGAAAGCGTACCTTGTGAGGAAGGGCGACGTCCTTCAGGGGGAAGCTGTGCGCCCGGCATGGGCGAAGTTTTGCAGTGAGGAAGTGAAGTTCAGCGAGTAGGGTATTTGTGTGAGGGGTCTTTACTATGGTTTAATGTAGTGTAGACTTATCCTATTCTTCGCTCGCGAAGTTATCCATATCGTAGTTGGCGAATAGTTCCTCCCCAGGATTGATGAGTTCGCAGGCCTCGATGACAATGAAGTCTGGTGCTAGGAGGCGAGCAGGTTGGGTGGCGCTTCTAGTCGGAACGATAAAATTGACATTACTCGTGCGCGCGTTTGGCAGCTTGCCGGACCGCGCATCGCTGTACTCCTGGTCAAGCTTGCCGTAGCGGTAGTCGTTGATATAGGAGGCCGAGCAGAAGGGTGGAGGGACTATGAAAACCGATTTCCTGCCATCGGAGGAACCCTTCACCTCACGGAAAGCGTTACCGGAGACGGGGACTTGCATGGCATAATTGCGGAATCGTTGGGGATCCACACCCAAGATACCTGTGCCATATGTTTTAGTCTTTTCCCTCCGGTTTCGCAATGTGCTGTAGACCAACGTGCCGAAATAGGAGGCCACGATGTCACCAGGCTGAAAAGTCTTGGCAGCGAAGATGCCGAGTCCTGCATTGGGGTGCTTGATGGTCGACTTTGCGATCATGAGTGAGTTTGCTGCAACATCTACCAGTCGCAGGCTCTCCACATCTACTTGCTGTAGGAGTCCTTGGTAGGTGCGCGGCCATTCATGCACGGGAAGCTTGATGCACTTGTTGAGGAAGGGCGGGTCGTTCCAGACAGATGCGAGATGGGCCAATAGATGAGGAGGGAGTTGTTGGTATTGCGGGAGACCTTTCGGGGCGCACCATTTCGGATCCTGAATGCGGGGGGCTTCGTAGTGTTGGTGTATATCGGAAGCTGCTGCGAGGTCTTCGTCTGCGAGCACGATATCGGTTGTAGGTAAGGACGTTGCTGTTGCGAACCGCCGGAGGACTCTTTCAGCGGAATGAGAGTAGCAGGCAGGATCGAGCTCGCAACCGACGAAGCGGCGATGATTAGGTAACGAGAAGCAAGCGATGGCTGCGGAGAAAGTCCCTGCGAAGAGGTCTACGACAAGGTCCCCTGGCTGAGAGAACCGGGCAATAAGCTCTTTGAGTAGGGCGAGAGACTTTTGCTCCGGCCTCAGGGCACAGGTTGCATCCGATCCAACCTTGGGGACCCGCACCTGCTCCCCCGGTAGGAGACGGTTGACGTTGTTCACAACGTTCTTGAACCCCGGATAGTTGGACGCTACGTAGTTGAAGTTGACGTAGTTGACCATTGCCAGTTCTTCCTTGAACGGCAGTCCGTTCTTCTTGACGTGCACTGCAAATTCGGTGCTGGACGCCAGGGTGCAAGTCTTCCGTGCAGGATTGGTTGTGAAGAAGGATGGCGATTTCGCGAAGACGATTGGCACCCTGTCAACGGCAAAGGTCGGGGTGCTCTCATCATCGCGTCCAACAGCTGTAGAATGCCTGGCGAAGTAGCGTTCCCATTTGGGAAACTGTTGGGCCGAACAGAACACAATGGCATGCCCACCTTGGCGCAGAAGGGCATCTACCGTGTCGACGACCGTCCCCATTTGTTGAGATGTGAGAACGTCATGTTCGGCATTCGTCGTTCCCATATCCTTGCGGATGTTGTAGGGGGGGTCAGTCAGGATCAGTTGGACGTTTCCACTGAGTGCATCCGTACTCCCTACGGCTTCGTCGACCTCAGCGAGTTCTTCGAAACTGCACTCGTAAGTTCTGACGAAGGGTGCCATGGCCGATTCCACTGTTTCCATCCGAGCCCTCATTGCTTGGTCACTCAATAGCGGCAAAGGGGCAACCGCACTCTGCGAGGAGGAGCGTGAAGTCCTGGCCGCTGGGGCATCGTAATCTTGTTCGGGAGCTCTCGGAGATGGGGACGGCGACAGGCCAGTTGGGGGATCCAGGCCGAGGAGATGCTTCATAGAGTCCAACATTGGTTTCCCAAGGGCATCGAAGCGTGGGGGCAAACTAGAAGCTGAGCCAGTGAAGGCATGTTTGCGACTCCAGCCAGATTCCGCGGTGGTGGTGTACAGAGACGAAGACTCGATGGCCATGACAATATCCGAGACGAATTCCTTTGCCAGATGGCGTAAATGACCGTCAAGGATCGGGGAACGGTCGAAGGCATTTCGGCACGTCACTTCACGGTCCAGCGTGCTGTCGATGTCGAGTACCGCCGACTGCGCAAGCGGAACGAAGCCTTCTGCGCGGTTGAGGACCTCGAGGCGAACGTCAGGTCTCCTGAAGCGAATGTACGGGGCCAACATATGCTCCGTATTCCTGAACCCGAGTGAGCTAGCGAGTTCCGTCCATCCGTTATCGATCTGCTGAACGACAGATCCCACGCGTTGGGGAAAGGGATCCCGTAGGGAGTCCAGCGAAGGGATGCGTTTGGGACTTTTGAAGGCAGCACCTGCGCCGGCGGTAAGCTTACGACGCTTCGCCTTGCTCGTGCGGAGCGTAGCGGAGAGGTGAGCGATTGCCGAGATGAAGAGAAGCCTCTGGAAGGTAGTCGCGAGGGAGGTTTCAAACTTGTCGGTGCCTGAGGAGTGGCGGTTTTTGGGGGACCTGTCGGCGAAGAAGGAGCATATCAGGGTGTAGGGTCGGAAGATGATGTCCTCTGCGAAGATGATCTCCACCATCTTGCGAACGCGGTTGTCTTTGTCATGTTGGATGACGTCCACACCGAGCACAACACGGAAGTTGCGTGCATTTGACTGAGTTGCCAACTTGGAGGTGAGCGTTTCGGTGGGGTACGAGTGGAGGGTGTTGGGAGGAACGAGGAGAGTGAGAAGCGCATGGACGGGAGGAGGGGTCGGAGTTGTCTGATCGGCGTGAACAGACATGACCCACTTGACAAAGGCAGTGAACCGCTGCCCTCGGGGGTTTTCCTTTGGAGCGAGCTCATGCCAGACATCCCTGCAGGCTAGGCAAGCAGGTACGAATTTCTCGATGGGTGCCATGGTATCTGGATGACTGGATGATATCGCTGGGGAGGAACGGAGGGAGATGGGGAGAGTGGCATGTGGGGTGTGGGCGCGGCGGGGAGGCACTAGGGCAGATGCCTTTGACGCCAGTGTGTGTCCAGTTGCAACGGGAAAAACTATATA
>CAZKHC010000061.1:7340-10652 GCA_964552135.1 uncultured Algimonas sp.
CGTCCCCCTTTTATCGCCATAGTTTTAGGGTTTTGAAATGCGTTATGTTGTAAAAAATTTGGGGATTACGGGTGAACTTATTCGTGGCGGAATTAGGGGCCACGCCGGATCGCAACGGCGGAACGGTGGAGTGCTTCGGTGAGGGTGCGGCGATTTTGCTATTCTTCAATCCAGCGCGTGCGCGTTTCGAAAGCGGTATTCCAAAGGGCGTCTGAGGTCTTCTAAAATGGCTCGAGGCAAAGCGAGAAGTCGTCGTCCTGCTACTGAACCAGACCACTCTGGGGAAGGGTCTGACGACGGGGGCCAAGTGACGGGGGAAGTGGATTTGTCGGTGGAGGCCACGGAGATCGATCCAAACAACTACGAACAGGATCTGGTCGTGGTGGTGTACGACAGGATTGCGGAACCGAGGTGGCCGTCGAGGAGTGTTACACCAGAGCATGTGGCTTCCCTTCAATCGGCGTTTTCGTCGACTGGCAACCGTGTGTCAATTGGGACGATAAGCGTGTTGTTGGCCGACGAAGCGATGAAGAAGGAGGATGTTGTGAAGGATGGTGTCGTGGATGCGGATGCCAAATTGATGCTGGTGGATGGGAGGCATCGTTTGAGGGCGTTGGGCGAGCTTCGCAAGGGGAGTGAGCGTTGGGTTGCGGAATGTGCTAAACTGAAGGTGTCGCTGTGGACCCGGACGGATGGGAAGCACATTTCAGACTTGGAGGCCCTCGGTCTGGCTGCGTACTTGAACTCATCCAGCAGTACCGTCCTTGCGCCATCTTTCAAGGATATGGTTCAAGCTGCCATATCTACAATCCAGGTGATATTGGCAAGGGACGAGGTGGAGTTGAAGGACATCAAGGTGAAGAGTTTGGCTGGGGTGTTGGCTCGGGCGCAGAGTGTGGGACGGTTGGGCCAAAGGCAGTTGGAGCGATACAGCTTGATTGCGTTGCGCCTGGCGGGGAGTACAAGGGCTCGTTCCAGTTTCGAGGAGGTCTGCGAATCAAGCGACAAGTTTACCTTGGTGCATGTGGCCTCGAAGGAACTGGTGGCGTTGGATGATAGGGGATTTTGCATGTGCATGCTGGCCTTGAAATACAGGATGGAGATCGGGATGGAGGGATCGTTCGAGCATGTGCGTCGCGCGTTCTTCCAGTGTGCTGCTCAAATCATGCGTGAGCTCTACGAAGTTGCGGATTTCTTCTCCTGGGAAATCAAGGAGTTGTTGTCGACGGAAATATGCATAACCGCGCACAAGAAGCTGTCGCTAGTGCAATTCATATGCAAGAAGCTAGCGCGCTTCAGTGTTGTGCGCAACCAAGAAGCTGCCGACAATAACCGCCTCGTCGCCATCAGGAAGCGTTTGTCTGAAATTGTGGGTATGGATGTATCTCGCCGGCGTGTTGCAGACGATGAGACCGGTGCTGAAGCGGGCGAGGTGCAAGAAGGCGAGGGCGGGGAAACGGGGAATGTGGGCGAGGCGGGTGATGCGGAGGAAGCGGGCGGGGCGGGCGAAGGGGGCGAGGCCGGGGATGAGAGGGAAGTGGCGGAAGCACGCAAAGAACCGGAACGGGTGGAACCAAGGGAACGTGCAGAGCCAAGGGAACGGGAGGGAAGGGATGCTCCGGTTGAGGACGAGGAGTCGTCCGAGGAGGCTGTTCGACGCAAACCGAAAACCAAACAGGTCATCTCGAGGCCCAAGGTAAGTAAGAAGCGGGTGCGCTATGCAATATCGGACAGTGAGAGCGACAGCTTTACGAGATCGAAGCGGATTAGGAAGAAGGCTGCAGTGCGCAAGAGGAAGGTGCGTGCATCAGGTACCGTTCAGCGCTCGGAGTTGGTCAAGGCCTTGAAGGACATGCCGAAGGCGGAAGTCGTTGAGCTTCTGGGCACTATTGACCTGGAGGTTGTGGCACTGGACGAGGACGAGGACGGAGAAGAAGGGGATGACCAGAGCGCTTTTCGGGCTACTGATGGAGCATTCGATGACACCGTGCCGTCCGAGTTGCCCATTGGCGCAACGGAGCCCGAGGAGTATGAGGGCGAGGGTGGCTTGGGGTGGTTGCGGTTCATGAGGAAGGAGCCCAGTCGGTGGCCGCTCGAAAACCCCATCAAGAATGTCACGGCATATCTGGAAATGCTCCACATCCCCCAAGGGCATCGCAGCCATGTCTTCATACAGGATGTTGACGTACTTGCCTATGACCACCATGTGGTCTACTGGCGAGCTGCTTACAACTACTACATGCAATACGGCTTGGGGGATGTGAGTGCAGACGAGGAGAATCTGGCTGACAACGAATGGGATTGTGTTGTGAAGGAGGACTTGGTTGCTCACGAGTACTTTGCAGTCTGTCGTGAGAAGGTGAAAGGGCAGGGCTTCTGCGTGCTGCAAGGATTCCTGGACGATGCCAACGTGCCCAAGTCATATGTGGGACTGGAAACGGATGGTACGTGGGACAAGAGCGCTCCTGGTATTCTTTGCAGGGACTACGACAAGCTTCGGTTGGATGTGCTGAAGTCGTTTCCGTCTGTGGCGGACATGGATTCCGGGAAGAACAAGAGCTGGAACTACATCATCAACCGTGGCGATGAAGAGGACTTTGAGGATGGTCGTGTTGGAGCAGCTCGGTACACCACTACTCGGTTTGGTGTCATGGATGATGTTGAGCAAGATGGCGCGCGCGTATGGAATGCGAAGGCAAGGGCACTTCTGGACCTGCGGATTGCTCATGCTGTTGCAGCATTGAAGTTGAACGACAATCGTGAGGACCAGAAGATGTTTGTGCCGAGGACTGGCGGGCGTTGGCTGCTGACGGCGAAGGATTGCAAGCGTCAGCAGCTGCATACGGACTTTGTTCTGAACTATGGCGGGGATTACTTTGATGAAACGAAGAACCCCGGGTACTTTGCGTTGTGTTCAGGCAAGGAAGAGGTGCCGGTATGGATATGCATGCACTCGCATCGCATCGTGGCCTCAACTAGTCACAGCAACATTCGTGCGCTGTCGAGAGGTATGGTGGTGAACATGATACGAATTCCCCCGTACTCTATATTCGTTGGGAGGGGAGATGTATTTCACGCGGGACATGGGTTTGATGACTATGAGGAAGATAGCGGTATGCTGCGTTATCACATGTACTTTGTGCCAGATGGGGTCAGCCTACCGGACGGTGTCCACTTGTTGCATGCTTTTAGGCCAACATTTGTAACGGAGGCGGATGAGGACGGGGACACTGAGAGGCGCGCGGCAGCATCATCGGATATGCAGAACGTGCACACTGAGGGGCCTGGGGAAACCCGTTCCGACGAGGATGG
>CAZKHC010000062.1:0-8812 GCA_964552135.1 uncultured Algimonas sp.
AGGGGCAGGCCAATCCGTAGCCTTATCGAATACAGACGCTTGCATTTTCCGTCTTTTATTCAATGAGTTTCGTGGCAAAGTAAACTATAAGGGTTTAACTGGTTCAACATCAATCCAATCCGGCATTGCATAGACAATTTTTTTGAGTAGTGCATCAAATCTTTTTCGTTCATCCCCCGTCAATGCAACGCGCATCGATTTTTGTCGCTTCCTAAATAAAGGCATTATTGACGAGACAAGGCGCTGACCAGAGTCAGTCAGTTTTAAAGATTTTGTCCGTCGGTCATCTTTACGAGTTGTTTGGACTAAATATTTTTTATCTACGAGTTGAGATATTGCTCTGCTTATCGAGTTTTTTGGTTGACCTGTCACTAGTGCTATATCTTGTGCTAGCAATCCTTCATGTCTGGTCAGGCAGTATAAAATTTGGACTTCTTGTCTACCGACACCGAACCGCGATGAAATTTCCGCATACAATGGTTCGATGAAGAAATTTACAAGAAAGGCCAGGCGCCACAAATGCTTTATTGAGCTTTCTTCGAGCAAGCCTTCAATTGCCGGGCCAAACTGTTCGATCATTCCATCGCTTTTCGCGGTCATATTTTTATTTTCATCCTGTGAATATATCGAGCACTGATATTGCTTAGACTGCGAATTCGTCAATATCAAAAGCGTTTATGGTTCAACTTTTTAATTCTCAGGCTTTCACTCTGAAGCGATGTGATATGAAATCATGTCAACCATGAGAAAATAAAGGATAGTCAAAACCGAGAAGAAGCCAACTGAACTATAAATTGCATTTACCCCATCATTAGTATTCCGTTTGATGTGCCCCTAGTCTGGTAGACCCCTTTTTACTTCATTTTGCTGTCATCTCAAATTCCACAGGCGACAACATCCCATTGTTAGCATGCCTACGTTTTGGATTGTAGAATAATTCGATGTATTCAAACACATCCTGACGGGATTCTTTGCGGGTTTTGTATGCTTTTCATCTGATACGTTCTGTTTTGAGCAGATGAAAGAAACCCTCCGCCAAGGCGTTATCATTACAGTTTCCGCGCGGGCTCATGCTGGCTTCCAGATTATAATCGGTTAGGAACTCCCGCCACTCATGGCTGGTAAACTGTGAACCTCGGTCGGAATAAATGATGACTTTCTCTGCCGGTTTGCGACGCCAAACGGCCATCAGAAGAGGGTTGAGCGCGAGTGATGCCTGCATCTTGAGTGCATCGACCAACCAACAACTTTGCGCGAATACGACCGACTATAAGATACTTTCCTTGCTTCCGTTTTTACCAAGCAAGGTGTCTACAAAGCTAGGGGCATATCACAGGGTCGAATCCTGTCGGGTGCGCAGGAAACTCATTTAAAATCCCACAGACCCCTCTTTCGCTCTATCGCAAGTTATCAATTTTCTTATGTCCTAGGACTTTTAAGGTCATATTTCGTCCACCGCGCAATATGGGGTAGAGAATTCGGCTGCGGCGCTCATTTGTAAAAATCCACTTTGTAAAGCGCCTCAATAGCCCGCTCTCGGTTGTCATCAACGCCATGCGGGTTAAGGCTTCGTCACCATGGAAAAAGCGGCCATTCATCTCGACGACCATACCGTCATCTAGGTCGAAGCCTCGTGCATCTATCTCAGAAAGGATAGCGTGTTCGCCCCGCGCATCTACCAGTTCAATCCTATATTGTTCCTTCAAGCGCAGCATATTCGCATAAGCTTGGCAAAAGGGGCACTCCCCATCATAAATTACGCGAATATGTGTATCGGGCGACATAAGCCCGGCGTACTTACCGAATGAGAGAGGCGTTTCACAAGATCTTTTCCTTAAGATAACCCCCGCAGCCACCGTCGCTGCAATCATGGCACCAAATTTGCAGCCCAATGCCCAAACAGGCAAAACGGGACGATGCTGTGAAATTCACACACCTAACAGCGACTGCAGTAGCACTGACATGTTTGGCGGGCTGCGGCGGCGGAAGCGAAAGCGCCGCCCCGGCTCCACCAATACAATCTTCAGGAACAATGCCGCAAGTAACAGGCTCAACAATTATTTCTGGTAAGCTGACCTATGACCGTGTCCCGCATACTCAGACATCTGGCTTAGATTATGCCAATAGTTTCAGGTCGCCGATCCGCGGAGCCGTCGTAGAAGCGGTCGACGCATCCGGCGAAATCGTGGGTCAAGCTCAGTCTAACGCGCAGGGTGATTATTCACTGACGGTAGACAGACAGTCTGAGGTACGCCTCCTCGTCAAATCTAAACTCTTTTCCGACGCAAATGCGAAATGGGATTTTAGCGTTACCGATAACACCCAAGACAATCAGCTTTATGCTCTTCAAGGCTCACTCGCTAGCTCTGGAACAAATGCTCAACAAACCCGAGATTTGCACGCGGGTCATGGTTGGACAGGACGGTCCTATGGCCAAACGCGCTCTGCGGCACCATTTGCGATTTTGGACAGTGTTTATTCTGCCGTCGAGACTTTTGTCGAAATAGACCCCAACATTAATTTCCCCGCTTTAGAACTACGCTGGAGCGTGAATAATAAAACTCAGCTGGGCAGCCGAGACCAAGGCCAAATCGGCACTTCCGCTTATTTTCCAGATGAAGATGACGGCGTAATTTATCTCCTCGGGGAAGAAGGCCGCGATACGGATGAGTACGACCAACACGTCATCTTGCATGAATGGGGTCACTATTTCGAAGATAAATTATCCCGGAGCGACTCGATTGGCGGGCTACATTCTCTAAATGATCGGCTGGATGCGCGTGTCGCTTTCAGCGAAGGGTGGGGAAATGCCCTCTCCGCAATGATTACCGGCGATCCTATTTACAAGGATAGCGGTGGGACCGAGCAAGCCTCAGGCTTTTCCTTTGATATTAACTCGGGGAATGTCGCCAATCCGGGCTGGTTTAATGAAGCTTCAATCGGCTCCATTCTCTATGGAATTTTCGACTCCTCTACACAAGTGTCTGAAGGCATTGCTCCATTCTATCATGTCATGACTAGTGAGGTTTATAAAGACACTCCAGTCTTCACGACAATTTTTGCGCTTTCAGATGGTTTGCGCCGCGAAATTCCCGGAAACACGGCAACGATTGACCGACTGCTTGAAACGCAATCGATTTCCGGAAACGGACCCAATGGAAATGGCGAAAGAAATAGCGGCGCTATTCGCTCCGCTTTGCCAGTTTATAAAGAAGTCAGCTTAAATGGCACATCCACGGAAATTTGTTCTGTCGATGATGCCGGCTTATTTAATAAGCTTGGCAATAGAGAATTTATTTTCCTCAACCTCGCTTCAGAGCAAGACGTTGAAATGTCGCTCACGAAATCCATCGGCGACGACGAACGCGATCCTGATTTCAATATTTGGCAAGGCAGTGAACTTATACATGAAGCCCAATCATCCACACGCGGTGAAGAGGTGTTTAATGGCCGACTTGCCGCCGGTGGTTACGTCATCGAAGTTTTCGACTTTTTCAATGTTAATGGCAGCGGTTCAAAACGAAGCGATAGCTGCTATAACTTCCGTGTGAGTGGATAAGACAATGCGCAAGAAAACAATCGCCTTAATCAGTTCCATTTTTCTTATGGCGGGCATAGGTATTGCCCTTCCTACCGAAACATCAGCTCACACAGCTGAAATCAATGTCGACCAAGGGCATTCGCACGCAGTGGACAAACCATGCCACAATCACCGTGTTGGTTTTGTAAAGCCCGGCGCTGCGGTTGCTTTGACACATGATTATGACGGCCAGACTGCGGCGGGTGAATTTGAAACCGTAACACTCTCGCTTAGTCACATTTATGAGGGCGGATTTCTAAGCGTTGAGATATTGCCCACGGATAATTTGCAGGTTTTTTCAAATTTTCCGCTACAACAAATTCCTCTTGAAGCAGGATCCGTTTTAAATTTACCGATTCAGTTTTCTGGCACTAAAAATGGCACCTATTCGGTCGCCATCGAAACCGTCTACAAAGGCGGCGAAGGCCAAGAAAGCCGCCGTGTATTATCAGTGCCTGTCACAATTGGAGCCAAAACATTGGGTAAAAGCCAGCCTGCCGCGCCGCGAGTTTCAAAATCAACGCCAAAAGGATTTGTCGCCTTGCCAGCGAATGAGGTTATCCGCTAAATCCTCGGAGCCTAGAAAAATCAACATATCCTAGCATTGCCCCGCACTTCGCTGCGGGTTAGGGCAAGGCATGCAGGCAGTGCCCACTCGAATTCCGGATGTCATCCAATTGACCCCACAGCGGTTTTCTGACTCGCGCGGTTATTTCATGGAAACATTTAAACTCGCGGCTATTCAGGATGCCGTCGGAAAACAGCTCGAATTCGTTCAAGTAAATCAATCTCTCTCAATTAAACGCGACACAATCCGAGGTTTGCATTTCCAAGGCCCGCCAAAATCGCAAGGAAAGCTCGTTCGCTGTGTCCAAGGACGAATTTTAGATGTAGCCGTAGATATTAGACGGGGTTCACCCAGTTTCGGTAAATCCGTCAGCCTCGAATTAAGTGCCGAAAATGACTTTCAGCTATGGATTCCAGGCGGATTCTTACATGGATTTCGAACGCTCGAAGACAACACAATTGTCAGTTATCAATGCACAGAGTCCTATGCCCCTGACTATGAGGGAGCCATTTTGTGGAATGACCCTGACATCGATGTGAATTGGGGCATAACGCATCCCTCTTCTATTTCAGAGCGTGATTTAGCGGCCGGCAAATTCGCAGATTTCAAGTCCCCTTTTCAATATGAGCCAAGTCAATGAAACTGCTGGTCACAGGCGGCGCTGGCTTTATTGGATCCGCCTTTATTCGAACGGCCATATCAAAAGGTCATAGCGTCATAAATGTCGATAGTTTGACCTATGCGGCAAATCTCGAATCGCTTTCGTCGGTATCTGGTCACGAAAATTATACTTTTGAGAAACAGGATATTCGAGACGCTGCGGCCATGGCGCATCTTTTCACAACCCATCAACCAGATGCAGTTTTGCATTTGGCCGCAGAAAGCCATGTTGATCGATCCATTGATGGACCGCGCACTTTTATTGAAACGAATATTCTTGGTACCTTTACTCTATTGCAAGAGGCCCGTGCCTATTTCGAGACCTTAGAGCCATCTCGGCAAACTCGCTTTCGATTTCATCATGTCAGCACAGACGAGGTGTATGGTGATTTGGAATTGTCCGACCCAGCTTTTACAGAAGACACTTCCTATGATCCGTCCTCGCCTTATTCCGCTTCAAAAGCGGCATCAGATCATCTCGTGAGGGCGTGGGGACGAACATATGGATTGCCCATTATCATCACAAATTGTTCCAATAATTACGGACCCTTTCAGTTCCCCGAAAAACTCATTCCGGTTGTCATTCTTAAAGCCCTGCACAGGCAGCCTATTCCAGTTTATGGGACGGGCGAGAATATCCGCGACTGGCTTTATGTCGAGGATCATGCATCCGCCCTTCTGACTGTTTTGCGATCTGGCCAAAATGGCGAGACTTACAATATCGGCGGGCATAATGAGCGAACTAATATCGATATTGTCAAAACAATTTGCGGACTGATAGACACCCATATTGGAGACGGGTTTCATCATGAAAGGCTAATCGAATTCGTTGTTGACCGCCCTGGCCATGACAAACGCTATGCCGTCAATGCTGATAAAATTAAGCGCAATCTGGATTGGTCACCTGCCGTCGAGTTTAACGAAGGTTTCGCGCAAACTGTGAATTGGTATCTGAGAAATGAGGCGTGGTGGCGTCCCTTAGTAGCGGCCGATAAATTTGGACAACGTCTTGGTGTCAAGGCGGAGTTGAGAGCAAAGACATGAGTCTGCGGATTGCGGTTATTGGGAAAACGGGACAATTGGCCCGCGCACTTTGCGTCGAAGGCGAA
This sequence comes from uncultured Algimonas sp., assembly GCA_964552135.1. GTDB lineage: Bacteria > Pseudomonadota > Alphaproteobacteria > Caulobacterales > Maricaulaceae > Litorimonas. The sequence continues at coordinate 5,918 of CAZKHC010000062.1, forward strand.
GAGCTCGGGCATGAAATTATTGCGCTGGACAGAGATGCATTAGATCTTACCTCTTCACCTGCGGAAATAGAGGCGGCCATTATTGGCCAACCTTCCGGACTTGACGCGCTTATTCTGGCTGCCGCCTTTACGGATGTAGATGGCGCGGAGGCTCAAACCAACCTTGCTTATACCATTAATGCCACGGCGCCCGCTATCATTGCGCGCGTCTGCGCGCAGCATGATATCCCGCTCATACATATCTCGACCGATTATGTTTTCGACGGCGAAAATGATGTCCCTTACCTGCCGGATGACGATACGGACCCTTTGGGGGTTTACGGCGCCTCAAAACTTGACGGTGAGCTTGCCATAATTGAATCTAGCGCGCGCGCTTTGATCTTGCGAACGTCATGGCTTTATGACGGAACGGGAAAAAATTTTCTCACAACAATGCTGCGCTTATCAAACGAGAACGACATAATTTCAGTCGTAGATGATCAAATCGGCAGACCTACATTTGCTGGACATTTGGCATCGGCAATCTTTAAAGCTATAAGCATCTTTATTGTAGAACCAGACATGCCGACAACCATTTATCATGTTACGAATGGCGGCGAACCCGTGAGCTGGGCTGGGTTTGCAAAAGCCATTTTTTCTGCAGCCGGTCGTAATATCGACATCGACGCTATCCCAACATCCGATTATCCCACGGCCGCGGGACGGCCCGCATTTTCAGTACTAGACACGGATAGTTTCGAGCGTACATTCCGTCATCCCCTACCCGATTGGCAGACGGGATTGCGGGCAGCGTTGGAGGCGAACCAGAATGAAACAACGTAAGGGCATCATTCTGGCCGGCGGGACCGGGTCTCGCCTGCATCCTATGACGACAGCTGTATCCAAACAGCTGATGCCCATTTTCGACAAGCCGATGATTTATTATCCGATATCAGTTCTTATTCAGGCCCGTATTCGCGACATGTTGATGATTACAACGCCGCATGACCAAGTCCAATTTCAAAACTTGCTAGGGGACGGTTCGCAATGGGGAATCAATATCAATTGGGCGGTTCAGCCCTCTCCTGACGGTTTAGCCCAAGCCTTAATTATTGCTGAAAATTTCTTAGACGGCGCGCCGTCCGCTTTAATTCTGGGCGACAATCTATACTTCGGTTCTGGTTTCCCAACGACGCTTAAATCAGCGCGGGATAATCGTAATGGCGCAACGATATTTGGCTATCAGGTCAGTGATCCCTCTCGGTATGGTGTTGTTGGATTTAATGCAGATGGCGGCGTCACATCTTTAATTGAAAAACCTGAAAAACCCGCCTCTAATTATGCCGTTACAGGTCTATATTTCTATGATGAGCATGCCTCCGAATATGCGAAGACCGTACAGCCGTCGCAACGCGGAGAACTAGAAATTACAGCGTTGAACGATATCTATCTTCAGCGATCTGAATTGCGAGTCGAGTTTTTGGATGACGGAACAACATGGCTAGATACAGGAACCACGCGATCTCTCTTAGCCGCTGCTCAATTTGTCTCCGTAATTGCTGACCGCCAAGGCATACGCATTTGTTGCCCCGAGGTCGAAGCCTTCCGCCAAGGCTGGATTTCCGCGAAAGATCTATCAGCGCTGGCAGAGCCTTTACGCAAATCCGGATATGGCGACTTTCTCGCCCGTGTTGCGGCAATAGGATAAACCCATGCGGGTTTTGGGATTTTTAGCGGCGATTGGATTAGCAGGCTGTGCACCGACCGCTGTCGATTTGCCCGAAAATGCGATTGTGAGTTTATCCCTTTGCGCAGATAGTTATTTGCACGCCCTCCCAGAGATTGAGCCTCGCCTCGCGGCCTTATCCTGGCAATCTCGAACAGCTCTGTCAGTCACGCCTGAGCGTCTGAAATCTTTGCCGCAAGCCGATGCTGATCCCGAGAGAGCTTTGCAGTGGGACGCCGCCACCCGTATCTCTAACGCAGGCGGACACGGCGATATTGATTTAAAATGGGGTGAGGATTTCGAAAGCGTTTGGGAGAATTTGGAAGTCCTCTCGAAAACCTTACAGGCCCCCAATCCTGCAATAACTCTTAAAACTAGATTAGATGCAATACCCCAGCCATCTGAGCGTCCACGTATTTTATATTTGGACCGCTCCGGCGCGACGGCGGGTCCAGGCACATTTGTGGATGCCGTCATCCACGCGGCGGGCGCGGAAAACATCATCCAAACACCAGGGTGGCAATCACCAGACACCGAAACACTAATCCAATTCAATCCGGACGTTATCGTTACAAGTTTTATGGCGTCAAATTATGCTGGGGTGAATGACCGCTCCCTCCGTCATAGCGCTTTAACAGACAAAATTGCGGCTATTCCGAAAATCGACATTCCCGGAAAATTTTGGCCCTGCGCAGGTCCAGGCCTAGTGAGTGCCGCTGAGACATTGTCCCAATCACTGGCCACGCTCTGAATATGCGTTTTTGGTTCGGTTTCCTTTTGGTTGTCTGCGCGGCAACAATCCTTCTCAGCCTTTTTGTAGGGACGACGCGGATAGATTTTGTGGACGTGACAGCGGGCTTGCAAGGGAAGGCCTCCGAGCCAATCAATATTATCCTTCGCGATATTCGCCTGCCTAGGGCCTTACTCGCGGCCTTTGTCGGCGCGGGTTTGGGTGCGTCCGGCGCCGCATTGCAAGGCTTTACCCGCAATTCCCTCGCCGCGCCGGGCTTGCTTGGGTTTTCCGCTTGCGCGGCCCTTGGTGCCGTGCTTGCGCTTTATTTTGGTGCCTCATTTTTTATTATCCCCGCCGCAATTGGGTTCGCGCTTTTCGGCGCGTTGGTCATGACATTATTTTCCAGACAAAAACCTGGCGCGTCCGGCCTCATTTTAGCCGGCATCGGGATTGGCGC
>CAZKHC010000062.1:8912-10591 GCA_964552135.1 uncultured Algimonas sp.
TTTTTCCTATGGCTGGCGTGGCGGCAGGCATGATGGAACTGCACGACATATCCGTATCCTATGGCCTGTCCCAGGTTGTTCAAAATGTATCGGCCAAGGTAAACCCTGGAGAGTTTATCGCACTCGTTGGGCCGAATGGCTCGGGTAAATCAAGCTTACTGAAGGCGATTGTGGGACTTTTGCCTTTTGAGGGTTCGACATCCTTGCCTCCGTCTCCCCGGGCACGGGCGAAAGCTATATCATACCTCGCACAAAACAGCACAGCGCCCGACGAACGCACAGTCAAAGATATTATCGCTTTAGGACGAACCCCTTATCTCGGGTTATTCTCCAATTTAACTGCGGCAGATGAAGCGGCAATTGAAAGCGCAGCCAAATCTTGCGAGATTGAAGCGCTTCTTGAGCGTCCATTTGGGACATTATCCGGTGGCGAAAAAATGCGGGTGCACCTCGGGCGAGCTTTGGCTACACAAGGTAAAATTCTGATTGCGGACGAACCTATCACGGCCCTCGATCCATATTATCAAATTTCAGTGATGAAAATTCTGCGTAAAATCGCCGATTCTGGAACGATTCTTATCGCGGCCCTCCATGATTTGACCTATGCGAAACGTTTTGCCGATCGGATTTGGGTTATGAAGGAAGGTAAGATCGTGTCAGATAATCGCCCCAAGGAAGCTCTAAGCCCAGAGATTTTACGGGATGTATTTCGGATATCGTCAGACGGGGACACGATTCCCTAAGTCGTTTGCGTTCGAACACGACGCATAACAAATGAGTGACATGGAGCGTATTTATCATGACACCAAACATTCAAAGGCTTAATAGGCGCGCATGACCATAATTCTCGATCCCGAAAAATTCAAAGACCCGCGTATCACAGCGAAAGGGGAGAAGCGCGCGCAAGTCTTCTTCCAAAAGCTCGATACGCTGTGGTTTAATACGGGGTCCCAATGCAATATTGAATGCGCCAATTGCTATATCAAAAGTTCTCCGACGGCCGATCATTTCATCTATCTCACACCCGAAGATATGGAGCCCTATCTAGACGAAATCGACGAGATGGACCAAGGCCCCATAGAAATCGCCTTTACAGGCGGAGAACCCTATCTAAATCCACATGCTATTCGGCTGTCTGAAATGGCCCTAGAACGCGGACATAATTTACTCGTTTTGACCAATGCAATGAAACCTATGATGCGGCCGCGCGTTCAGAAAAGTCTGCTGGATTTGCAAAAACGCTTCCCTGGAAAAATGACCCTGCGCGTCAGCCTCGATCATTTCACCATTAAAGGCCATGATCAAGAACGCGGAGACGGTAGTTTCGATATTGCCCTAAAAGGCCTACGCTGGCTCACAGATAATGGATTCGACCTTCACATCGCTGGACGCGCCATGTTTTCAGAATCGGAAAGCGCAGCAAGAACAGGTTACGCGGAACTCATCAGTCTTGAAGGATGGAACATTGATGCCGCCAATCCCGCACATGTCATGCTATTCCCTGAGATGGATGATCAAGTTGATGTACCTGAAATCACAGTTGCCTGTTGGGGTATCCTAGATGTCAGTCCCAACGCAATGATGTGCTCGAACTCGCGCATGGTCGTCCGGCGCAAAGGCGAATCCCGCCCCGTTGTTCTGGCCTGCACATTGCTCTGGGATGATGAACAATTTGAAAC
>CAZKHC010000063.1:0-10519 GCA_964552135.1 uncultured Algimonas sp.
ATTTATAACTTCCCGTCGAAAGCTGTATTAAGTCGGCAACAGCGGTGACTAAAATCATCCAGGAGGTCAAAACCCCAGTGATGTAAAGCGAAGCTCTGAGGCTGACCCGAAGCGTCCAATCCTCACCAGCCCATGGCTTTAAAGCCGTTGCCAGAAGTCCAAGAAAGACAGCCATTCCATAGATTGGCATGATGGTCGCAATAATCTTCCAAACATCGCCCTCGGAGGCGGCCGATTGGACGGCAACTGCAAGGTCCGGCCCAATGTAGGATCCGTTGGTGTTGATCGTCTCAGGCGTTGCTAGCAGGGCTGCTATAATAAATGAAACCATGAGTGCCAAAGGGAAGAATGCCCCTGGTGCCAGCAACATTCCCATGCGGCCATCTGGATCATCCCTATTTAAGAGAGGTAGCATCCGCCACGGCTTTGCAATGCAGGTAATGAACGTAGGAAAGACCGCAATTGCAGATATTGCAAAATTAGTGACCAGCCTATCCAACCCGCCAATTAAATTTGGCTTTTCGAGATCTAAGCTAGGCCCGGTCATCTTTCAGCTCTCCAACTCTCTCTTTTTTGCGTGTCTGGAAACCAGCTATCATAGAGTTTAGAAGAATATGCAATAGAACGTCCTAAAATCGTTCAAAGTAGACACTAAGCAATAGTCCAGAGTAAGGGATTAACAGCTCAATTGTGGTTTAATGTATCGCATCTGTGCTCTCTGACTTCGTTAAATCGCAAAAAGCAATTTAAGACGGCTTTACTTGCAGCGCAGGGCTTGCGAACCTCCGCGCGATGATTGCTCTTTCCGACTCCCAATTTGCAGCCGCGAAATCTGCGGCATCTGCTTTACGTGACGCGTCAAAGGGCATGCGAGTGCTGAGCTCATTGAAATGGGATCGCAATATGCGGGAGCCGTTTTTGAAACGCGGCACACTTCCGAAACCAGAATACGCGCCAGTTGATACAACGAAGCCTCGGGAAGCTATCGCTTTTGCTAGACAAAAAATCGCTGAAGGTCGTGGGGGCGATCATATCGTCATGCAATGGCTGGACCGACTTTGCGGTGATTTAGAGACAACAGCGAGCCTCATGGACACGCGCGGCACTCCCGCGTTTTTCCTGCATTCCGCTGCGCTTTATCGCCAGCCGACGGATTTGATGCTGGATCGGAAAACGCGCGTCCTTGATTTGGCCAAACATATGGATGCGACTTTGGATGGCGTGGATTTCGACCAGCTAGTCGTTGAAGGCTTTGAAGAAAAATTGAATGCGGAAGACTTTGCGGCGAAATTAAAAGGGAAGCTTGCGCATTTTTTCGGTGAGGATGCGCCAAATGTTATCGTCTCTGAGGATGTTTCTTCAAAGGCTGCCGCATCCTCTCGGCGTATTCGTATTCGCTCCGACGCGAATTTCATGGACCGCGATGTCGAACAGCTCCTGCATCATGAAGCGTTGGTCCATTGCGCGACAGGACTAAATGGGAAGCTTCAAAAGAACTTTCCAATTTTAGGGCAGGGCCACCCGGGCACGACGGAAATCCAAGAAGGCATCGCTGTCTTCGCTGAGATTATAACGGGCACGATGGACCCGCGCCGATTTCGCCGATTATCGGGCCGTGTCCTTGCGATTCAAATGGCGATTGATGGCGCTGATTTTAAAGAGGTCTTTGATTTCTTCCTCCCGCGCGCGGTGGATGCGGAGCAAGCTTATGAGAACACGCGCCGGATTTTTCGGGGCGGCGTTATGTCTGGAGGCGCGCCTTTTACAAAAGATATGGTCTATCTAAATGGATTGCTGCGGGTGCATAATTTCATTCGGACGGCCGTCAAACTCCGCCGGGCGGATTTGATACGTGTGCTCTTTGTCGGGAAGCTCGATATCGAAGACATACCAGCCTTAGCGCAACTTGCGAAATATGACCGGATTGAACCGCCGAAATTCATGCCGCCATGGGCAAGTGATCTCCGGTTCCTTGTCAGCTATATGGCCTATTCGGCATTTCTAAATCAGGTTAAAATGCCGGGATTTCAGGCCTATTACGAGAAAGAGCTTGGCGATGTTCCCGACGTTTGGGCTTTTGTGGATGGGGATGACGAGACCTAAGCGTCATTATTTTTTGCCCCGACGCGGGCTAAGATTACATTTGGAATATCGTAAAACTCTATGACATATTCATGGTTTGTCATACCAATCATTTCTCTTTGGATAAAGAAATCATAGACGGCATTTACCGCATTTTGGGTTCTACGTGGGTCGCGGTTACTTCGCGAATATTCTAAGAGAGCTCTTTCCAATTTTTTGCCAGCAAGCCCAAGCGCATAGGCTTGTTCGCCCATCATCTCCGCTTCTAATACATCTGCTCCTGTTGGTCGTTTGGATCCAATCGTCGGATGATTTGAAACCGTTTTCGGAGGGCGTATCATGAGGGAGGCTAACTCTCCCGTCGAGTTAAAAAGGCCAAACGCTCGAAGAGGTGCACATCCTGCTCATTCTTCAGCAGCGCGCCGTGGAGCGGAGGTATCATTTTCTTTGGGTCGGCTTCTTTGATGGTTTCTGGATCAATATCTTCAACCAACAAGAGCTTGAGCCAATCGAGCAGCTCTGATGTGCTCGGTTTTTTCTTCAGACCCGGCATCGCGCGCACAGCGAAGAAGCGCTTTAGCGCCGCCGATAACATGCGTTGTTTCAAATTCGGGAAGTGGACTTTTACAATATCTGCCATCGTTTCTTCATCTGGGAATTGGATGTAATGGAAGAAACAGCGGCGCAGAAAAGCGTCCGGTAGATCTTTTTCATTATTTGACGTGATGATAATAATCGGGCGTTGATTCGCCGTGATTGTTTCACCTGTTTCGTAGACCGAAAAACTCATTTTATCGAGTTCATGCAGAAGATCATTTGGGAATTCGATATCGGCCTTATCTATTTCGTCAATCAACAGAATTGGCCGCACATCTGATTCGAAGGCTTCCCACATTTTGCCCTTATTGATGTAGTTTTTGATGTCGTGAACGCGATCATCGCCGAGTTGCGAATCGCGGAGGCGGGCCACAGCGTCATATTCATAAAGACCTTGCTGCGCTTTCGTTGTCGATTTGACATTCCATTCGATGAGCGGCGCGCCGAGGCCTTTAGCGATTTCATGCGCCAGAACTGTTTTACCGGTTCCGGGTTCGCCTTTGATGAGCAGGGGGCGTTCCAGCGTTATCGCCGCATTTACGGCCATTTTCAGATCATTTGTTGCAACGTAATTATCTGTGCCTTCGAATTTGGCCATGAAACTCTCCTGTTAACAGGCGCTTTTTATGCGATGCAGCGCGAAGGGCAAGTCCCAGTATCGCATGGCGAACTTGCATCGCGCTTAGGTGAATTTTTCGTGACACCTGCCATCTACCCTTGTCGGATGAAAGCCTCGCGGTTATCACGCCGCAAATTCTGAACATATGCACCGAGAAAACTCGGGCATTGGGAAGGTTCGGTTCATTAGTGTCAGGGGATGAAATGGCAAAAAAAGCGAAGAAACCTGTAAAGCTTCCAAAAGGCTATAAGCCGTCGGAAGATGAGAAGTTCATGAATGCAAAGCAGCAGGAATATTTCCGCCAAAAGCTATTGGCATGGAAGGCGGACATCGCAGCAGAGACACGAAATACCGTTGAGTATTTGCAAGGCGAGAGTGTCTCTCATCCTGACCCTGCAGATACTGCCGCGGCCAATGCAGACCGCCGGATGGAGCTGCGCACAAAAGATCGCCTGCGCAAACTGACAAACCAAATCGATAAAGCGCTGCGCCGCATTGAAGAGGGCACATATGGCTATTGTAACGAGACAGGCGACCCCATTCGCCTCGAACGCCTAGACGCGCGTCCCATCGCAAAGCTCTCCATCGAAGCGCAAGAAATGCATGAGCGAAGCGAGCGACTAAGCGCAGGATAAAGCGATAATTATCTAAGCCGAATGTAACCTATCAGTTTCATCAAGTTTTGCTTTAAAAGTACCTGCTGAAGATTTTTCAGGAGACCAACCTAATCCTATGGCCTCCCGAATGGTTTTCTCGACTAAGGCAGGTTTAATTATTTTTAAATTCAAGTCTTGAGAGCCATTCTGGAATTCTAACCACATTCTATGAATATCGCTAGGAATGGTGACCTCAAGTTTTTGACCATTTATGTCTGCGTGTTGCACTACAAGTGTGACGTGGTGCGACTGCGGAGAGATTAACCATCTGAAATCAAGTCCCGATACATGTATTGGCCTTGATCTCTTCTTCGATAACATCTCAGCTATTACCTCGCCTTCGTCTTAACGACATAAGCCTCAACTTGCTCTTCCATAATATCTAGCGGGACGGGGCCTGTGGCGAGGATGGCGTCGTGGAAGTCGCGGATGTCAAAGGCGTCGCCGAGTTCATCTTTCGCGCCTTCGCGGAGTTCCAAAATCTTATTCATCCCGATTTTATAGGCTGTCGCCTGACCCGGCATAACGATGTAGCGCTCAATGGCTTTCAGGCAATCGCTTTCAGGGTTTGGCGTGTTATCGATAAGATAATCGGTCGCCTCTTGGCGCGTCCATTTTTTCGCATGGAGCCCTGTGTCCACAACGAGTCGTCCAGCACGCCAAAGCTCCATCGCGAGGCGCCCGAAGTCGGAATAGGGATCCGCATATAGGCCCATCTCTTTGGGAAGATATTCGGAATAGAGTCCCCAACCTTCTGAATAGGCTGTGAAACGTCCATATTTCCGAAACGCGGGAATACCTTCGAGCTCCTGACTGATGGAGAGCTGCATGTGGTGACCGGGTACGCCTTCGTGGTAAGCGAGGGCTTCCATTTGGTAAATCGGCATGGCGTCCATTCGGTAGAGATTGGCATAATAAATTCCGGGGCGAGACCCATCTGGAGCCGGACGATTATAGAAAGCTTTGCCCGCGGCTTTTTCGCGGAAGGCTTCGACGGCTCTCACGTCTAATTCAGCCTTTGGAAGTTTGTTGAAAACTTCGGGGAGGCGGGTTTTCATATCGTCGATGAAAACGGTAGCTTCACTTAAATATTCTGCACGGCCTTCGGCGGTTTCCGGTTTGAAAAATTGTTTGTCTAGGCGCGTGAATTCAAAGAAGTCTTGAAGCGTACCGTCGAACTCAACCTTTTTCATAATATCGCGCATTTCTGTATGAATACGGTCGACTTCAGAGAGGCCCAGATTATGTATTGCATCTGCGCTCATGTCGGTGGTTGTCATTAATCCAAGACGCCACGCATAATAAGCGTCGCCGTCTGGCAGTTTCCAAGCACCGTCTTCCGTCGTCGCAGCCGCTTTTTGGCGCGTCATTTCGTCGATGATGCGCTCATAGGCAGGGGCGAGATTGTCCGAAATGGCGGTGATTGCGCGCGCGTAAAGTGCCTCTTTTGTATCTGCGTCTAATCCGATTTTTTCAACTTTTGTTTTGAAGTCATTTAAAAGTAAATTCAGCGTCTCGCTATCTTCGTCTATGGGTGCGCCGGACCTGATATTTTGCGAGCTTTCGATGACGAAATCATAAACAAAATGCGGCGGTGCAATGCCTTTCTCAAATTTGGCTTTTGCTTGGCGGGTATATTCATCCAAAGGCTGATCAATAGTCTCAAGGCGCGTGACGTAATTCTCGGCGTCTTCAAGGTCTTTGATTTTATGATTATTCATCAAAAAAGTGGGGAGCGAAGAATGCGCGCCGCGCATCTGCGAATAGGTATATCCGTGGTCCCACCACTTACGGCCCACGATGCTGTCTTCGACATTTTTCTCAAATAATCGATAAGAGAGTTTATGGTCGGCATCGAGCTTGCTGACATCAAAACGTTCGCGCATTTCCGCAAGGGCTTCACGGCTTTTATCTAGCTGTTCCAAGCGATAGCTCCGGCTTGGGTTGTCCCATTCGTTTTGACGTTCATCTATGCCGAGCAACGTTAGCCGCTGCGGATAGGCGCGAATGCTGGCTTTGAATTGTTCAGCAAACCACTCATCAAGTTTTGCATTTTCGCTCGAAGCGGGCGTTGATTGGGTGGCAGAGCTTGCGTCAGCCGATTTTGGGGTCGGCGCATCAGAAGACGGCGAGCAGGCGGCTAAGCTTAAAACAGCCGCTAAAATAAATGTGTGAGGGGCGATACGCATTAGTTGTTCTCCGATTTTGTGGCGGCGATATATTCGTCGACTAATTCTTCAAGGACGCTCAAGGGAACAGAGCCATTGGCAATAACCGTATCATGAAATTGGCGGATGTCGAATTTCTCGCCAAGTTCGCTTTCCGCAGTCGCGCGAAGCTCTTCGATTTTAAGTTTGCCAATCATATAGGCCGTGGCTTGGCCAGGCCAAACAATATAGCGGTCGATTTCGGCGCGGACATCGCCTTCCGGGTTGGGGATATTATTGAGGTAATATTGTACGGCCTGTTCACGGTCCCATTTTTTCGCATGAATTCCCGTGTCCACCACGAGTCGAGCGGCTCGGAATATCTCCATCCCGAGTTGCCCAAATTCTTTATAGGGGTCCGAGTATAGCCCGATTTCTTTTGGCAAGGCTTCGGAATAAAGAGCCCAACCTTCAATGAAAGCCGTGTGGCCGCCTAAAGTTCTGAATTTCGGTAGGCCCTCTAATTCTTGAGCAATGGCGATTTGCATATGGTGTCCGGGAATTCCCTCATGGTAGGCAAGGGCTTGCATGAGGAATTTGGGCTGTTCTTTTACATCCTTCAAATTGATGTAATATGTCCCAGGGCGGGAGCCATCCAAAGCCGGGGAATTATAAAATGCGCCGAAAGCAGTATCTTCGCGAAAGGGCTCCACGCGTTTTACAACCATATTGGCTTTTGGTTTGGTGATAAAAAGCGAATCTAATTGGACGCGCATTTCGTCAATGACAGCCGTGGCTTCAGCCATATAGGCATCGCGTCCCGCATCCGTATTCGGAAATGTGAATTGCGGGTCAGTTCGCAGGAATGTGAAGAATTCCTTGAGTGTTCCGTCAAAACCGACACGGGTCATGATATCTTGCATTTCGCCTTGAATGCGTGCGACTTCTTTTAGGCCTATTTCATGAATTTCATCCGAGGTAAGATCTGTCGTCGTGTAGTGCTTCAATCGCGCGTTATAATAGTCGTTGCCGCCTGACAATTTCCACGCACCGTCATCTGTCGTTGCGGAGCCTGCGTGGGTGTCGAACATGGATATGAGCGAAATATAAGCGGGCTGCACAGATGTTAGGAGAGCCTCTTTTGCGTTTTCCAGGAGGGTAGACTTTTTGTTGTCTGTCGTCTCCAGTTTTTCTATCTTGCTTTTTAGGTCAGCCCAAAGCGGGCTGTCCGCACCCTCTTCAAATGGCGCGCCAGAGATAACATTGCGGGACGCTCCTGAGACTTTCTCATAGACAAATTTTGGCATAGATACGCCATCCGCAAACTGGGCTTCTGCGCGAGCTTGCGCCTGTCCCAGATATGTCTTCACCCCTCGCAGCCGAGATATATACGCCTCCGCATCTTCAACGCTTCCGACTTTATTATAATTGATAAGGAAGCTTGGCAGATTAGTATGCGGCCCAGACATGTGCGAAAAAACATAGTCGTTGACGCTGACGGAATGTGTCGCAAGTTGGTTTTCTATATCCGCTTCGAACAGGCGGTAAGACAGGCTAGATTGCGCATCTAGCCGATCAATATCAAATTCTCGCCGAAGTTCGTCCAGCCACGATTTCGCGAGGGCAATTTCTTCATCGATGGCCGTTTGCGAGACATCATCTAATTGATCCATTCCGTCGCTCTGCCCAAGATATGTGCGCGACATAGGGGACCTAGCGAGTTGATCTTCATAGCGGGCCGCAAACCAATCATTGAGGCGTTTGCTTTCTTCGCGGATGAGTTCTTCGCGTTGAGGGACATCACCGCCGCTATTTAAACATCCCGATAACAGGGGAGCCGTCCCAATCGAAAGAACCGCTACGGTGAATAAAAGGGTCTTTTTCATGGCTTTGGCTCCTCGAAAGTGATTTTGTCGGTGTTTATCAGTTTTTATTAGGGCTACGCGATAATTTGCACGCGTCAAATGGGGAAATCATGCCTAAGGTAGGCCAATGGATGGATTGATTCGCATGGATATGCCCGAAAAGCGAAGTGCTGCGCCGCTTTGGATTGGCTCAAGTGTCGCGCTCGTCATTTTGATCGGCACCATATCGCTAATATGGGTCGCGCGAGACACGCTGGATAATGACGGGTTTATTCTCCTGACAGGAATCGCAATTATTGCCTTATTGGCCTTGATGACCTTTTTTGTGATGTCTCGAAACCATCGCCTGTCTCAACGCAATCAACTTCGACAGGATACAGTCTATTCGGGCGCATTCTTCAATAGTGTTATTCCCAGCCTCGTGACGACCGAAGGTAAACCCGTGCAGGCCAATCAGCCGTATCTTGATCTCGCAGGAGAATTAGGCGCTGAAAGTGTGGGGGATGCACCGCCTGTGATCGATCGGCTATTCACCTCCGCTAGCAGCGAAGCAACGGCGGCGCTTTTTCGTTTGCATCATCTCGCAGAAGATAGCGATGTAGCCGAAGAAATACTCGACGTTCTGTCTCCTAAGAAGACTCTAAAGCGTTATAAAATTCGGGTTAGTCGTATCAATCGACAAAACATGTTGTGGCAGGTTATCAATGCAAATCATGACCGCGCCGTCGCGCAAGATGTTTTAGCCGAAGCCCCGGTCGGGCTTTTCACTGTAGCAAAAGATGGCCGAATTTTAGCGTCCAATGATGTTCTTCGACAATGGTTAGGCGGAGCCGATAATCCGCCGCCTGAAACTTTGGGCGGATTTATTGAAAATCCTCAAGCGCTTCTCGATAGCCCGGCGGAACCCGGGCGGACCGTTAGATCGGACACGCGCTTGATCACGCGTAAAGGGGTAGTAACCCCAACTGTGATGGTCGCCAATTGGCATACTTTAAATAGCGGCGATGTGGTTGCGAGCGGCGCGCTTTACGGACACTCGACGCTTGCGAAACCTCAGGCTGCGGTTCCAGTTGTGACGACGAGCGAATTTGAAATTGGAAGTTATTCTGCGGCGCCTGTTGCCGTTTTGAAACTTGAAGGGGCTGCGCTTCGTACAACGCATATCATGTCGGCGAATCCGGCCTATGCAAAAATGTCAGGCCGGAGTGACGTTGTTGGACAAAATTTTGGTGCGATATTTCAGGACAACCCAACGGAACATCGTTTTTTAGACCGGGATGTCTCGCAAACCACACCGGATATTCCTTTTGATGCGACATTAAAGAATGACGAAAAAAACGGCCTCCCAGTATCCGTCTATATTGTTCATGATGCGCAGAACCCGACGGAGAGCTATGCTTATCTCGTCAATGTTAGCGCGCGGAAAATGCTCGAAGACCAGCTCGTGCAAAGCCAGAAAATGCAGGCGATTGGTCAGTTGGCCGCTGGTGTTGCGCATGATTTCAATAATCTTCTAACGGCCATTCGTTTGAATACGGATGAGTTGCTACAGCGCCATCCAGTTGGCGACCCGTCCTACCCTGAGCTGCAAAATATCAATACAACGGGCGCGCGGGCGGCGGCACTGGTCAAAAAACTCCTGACATTTTCGCGAAAGGCGACCCGCCGAATGGAGCGGCTGGATGTCACAGATACTTTGTCCGATATGGTTGTCACCTTGCGCCAGACCTTAGGCGAGCGCGCAAAGCTCAAGATGGTCCATGCGCGGGGATTGCCTGCCGTTATGGCCGATAAGTCGCAAATTGATACGGTGTTGATGAACCTTTGCGTAAATGCTCGGGACGCGATGGAAGAACAAGGCGGCGGCACTATCTCAATCCGCTCGGCGCTTTTACCGCGCGCGGAGGTGCCAGATGGGCAACTTGGCGAAGCCTTAAATGCTATTCCCGGTGATGATTTTGTCGTCATCAGTGTTGAAGACACAGGAACCGGCATGCCAGATGAGGTGAAGTCCAAAATTTTTGAGCCCTTCTTTACAACGAAAGAGCAAGGCAAGGGGACGGGGCTTGGTCTTGCGACGGTTTACGGCATTGTCCAGCAAACGGGCGGCCATCTGACAGTCGAATCTGAGGTCGGTAAAGGGACAGCTTTCAAAATTTACTTACCCGCAGCTGGCGCGGTCACGGATGCCGAACGAGTTCAAGCCGTTAAGGCGAAACCTGCCGTGCGCAAACCGGCCGATCTTGCGGGGCAGGGGAACATTCTTTTCGTGGAAGACGAGGCGTCAGTGCGCGGTATTGCGGCCAAGGCGCTGCGCAAGAAGGGCTATAAGGTCACCGAAGCGGAGGATGGCGAGGAAGCTTTGGAATTGCTTGAAGAGGCCGATACGCCATTCGATCTCATGATATCCGATGTTGTTATGCCGGGAATGGACGGGCCGTCGCTCTTAAAGGCGGGCCGGAATCTCTTGGGCGATGCGCGAATCGTCTTTATCTCGGGTTATGCAGAAGAGGAGTTTTCTGAGTTATTATCCGAAGAGCCGGATGTGACCTT
>CAZKHC010000064.1:0-2586 GCA_964552135.1 uncultured Algimonas sp.
CTGCAGACTGGCCTTGCAAATTTAGTAGAAGCGAAATTACCTAAAGTTTGCTATAGCTACATCATAGCAAAGTGATAGGATAATGTCTGTGACTCAGGATCAGAGAGCGACTGCCCCCAAAACACCTCCGCGTCATACAGCAGACGGGTCAGGCGACTTTGACTTAAATTTTCATGTTCCACCGGAAACGACATCCGATCGCATTGCCTTTGGGTTTACTAAAATGCTTCGCTTTTTTGCGGATAGGTTCTTTCGCAAACGTTATGGTCACCGTGCCGTCGTCTTGGAAACCGTTGCAGGTGTTCCGGGTATGGTCGGCGGCATGGCGCAGCATCTAAAATCTTTGCGCCGCATGCGCGACAATGAAGGTTGGATACATACGCTCCTAGACGAAGCCGAGAATGAGCGCATGCATTTGATGACATTTATAGAAATCGCGCAGCCTAATTGGCTCGAACGCGGCCTCATTTGGATTGCGCAGGGCATCTTCTTTAATCTCTATTTTCTGCTTTACCTTATCGCGCCGCGCACGGCCCAACGGGTGGTTGGATATTTCGAAGAAGAGGCTGTCTATAGTTATACGGAATATCTCCGCGAAATTGACGACGGCCGCCTTGTGAATATCCCAGCGCCGCAAATCGCAATCAATTATTGGGATTTAGGTGAGGATGCGCGCCTGCGCGATGTCGCTTTAGCTGTCAGGGCGGATGAATGTGAGCACCGCAACGTGAATCATGCCTTTGTTGATACGTTGGATGCACGCCGCGATAAGACTACATAGCGCCTAAGGCGTGATGCCTTCGCCAAGTAACGGAAAAACGGCTTCTTCGCGGTAGATATTTGGACCGCGTTTTTTTGCGTGGCTAGAGACGAGGCTGAATTGATCGACGAGAAACGGCCGAGTGGACCAATCCGCCAGTCTTTGCTCAAAGGAAACAA
Source organism: uncultured Algimonas sp. (assembly GCA_964552135.1). Taxonomy (GTDB): domain Bacteria; phylum Pseudomonadota; class Alphaproteobacteria; order Caulobacterales; family Maricaulaceae; genus Litorimonas. The sequence goes on from CAZKHC010000064.1 coordinate 940, forward strand.
TCCGATCTAGCGGCGAGCGAGGTTTCATATAGGCCATCGTCACATGCGGTGTATATTTCCGCGCTTCCATTTGAAGCTCCGCTCGCCGCGCCGCATGACGGCAATGTTGATTGAGCCGCTCTAAAGCGGGCGAAGCGGATACGCCCGTCCAAATAGCGTGGGGTTCGGTTTTGCCAAAATGTCCGCTGCCTTCCAAATTCAATTCAAAACTGCCCATGCGTAATTTACCGATTTCTTGATCCAGGAGTTCAGCATGATCCGTGTCCACCTCGCCGAAAAAGGCGAGCGTGATATGGAGTTTTTCTGCGCTGACCCAGCGCGCACCGGAAACGCCTTTTTGCTCTCGCGCAACATCGCCCGCAATTTTCTCAGGTAGGAATATAGCCGCAAATAATTTCATTAAGCGACTGGAGACCTATAAGTCGTGTGAATCCGTCTCGCTTCCTTATCCATTTCGTCTGTCCAAGTTATCTCATGGGCGTCGATATTTTCTTTGAGCTGCGCCAGCGTTGTCGCGCCAATGATATTTGACGTTGTGAAGGCGCGGCTTTCGACAAACTTTAAGGCAAATTGCGTTGGCGTCAGACCAAGACGCCGCGCCGTCTCATTGCAATCTACTATGGCCTCATCTGCAAAATTATAGCGCCCCAGAAATTGCGGGAATTTATCTTTACGCGATCCAGCAGGCAGTTTGCCATCGTCATATTTTCCGGTGAGCAACCCCATTCCTAACGGCGAATAGGCGAGAAGCCCGACGCCCTCACGCATCGCGATTTCTGCACGCTCATAGTCAAATCGGCGGGCAAGGAGAGAATAAACGCATTGGTTTGACACCATGCGCGGCCATCCATTTTTGTCGGCGAGCTCCAGATATTTCATTGTGCCCCAAGCGCTTTCATTCGAAACTCCAATATGACGGATGTTCCCTTTCTCCACATGCCGGGCCAGCGCGCCGAGAATATCTTCTAGCGGGACCATTTCAGAGGCATCATAATCGCGGTAAGAGTGAAAGCCAAAGCCGGGAAGGCCGCGGTCAGGCCAGTGCAGCTGATAAAGATCAATGTAATTCGTTTGCAACCGTTTGAGGGATTTCTCCACGGCTTCATCGATTTGCGCTGGCGTATGGCGCGTCATCGGCAGCTCGCCGTCCCGCGTCCAAACCATGCCAGAGCGGCCAGTCACCTTCGTCGCGAGCACATATTTATCGCGGTTTTGACGCTCGTCTATCCACGTTCCAATATAAGCTTCTGTTCGGCCCTGCGTTTCTGCTTCTCCCGGCACAGGATACATTTCCGCCGTATCAATAAAGTTGATTCCCCGATCCATCGCATAGTCGAGCTGCGCATGGGCGTCTGATTCTGTATTTTGCTTTCCCCAGGTCATTGTCCCGAGGCAAACGGACGTCACTTTGATATCTGTCCGGCCAAGCGTGCGAAGTTCCATGAATTTACCTTAAGTTTAATATAAGAGAGGAGTATTTGTAATTTGTCGTCAAAACGATTATATAAAGGATGAGTCCGCCGCAATGTCGAAACGACACATGGGGGTAAAACAAGATGTTGAAGGAGACGTCATGAACCAATTTAATACAACAAATGTGGGTGCTTCCGCGCCAACAGATGTAGGTTTAGCCAATTTCTTAAAAGG
>CAZKHC010000064.1:2686-10420 GCA_964552135.1 uncultured Algimonas sp.
TGGGAACAAAATCGTCCGGTCTCGGTTCAAATCATCGACCGGAATGGGCGCGATGTTCTCATACGCGGCGCAGCGGTTGAACGTCCCGTCGATTTGGACGCCCTCCCCTTTCATATCCCGATGACTTTTCTGGCGACAGAGGACGAGCGCTATAAAAATCATATTGGCATTGATCCACGCGCCCTCCTTCGAGCGCTGTGGCAGAACATTCGCGCGGGCCGTTATGTTCAGGGCGGGTCGACGCTGACACAGCAGCTGTCAAAAAATATCTTCCTATCGCCAGATAAGAAACTCACCCGAAAAGCTCAAGAAATGATGCTGTCTGTCTGGATGGAACGAGATTTCACAAAGGATGAGCTCCTCGAGATGTATCTCTCGCGTATTTATTTTGGGAGCGGGGCATGGGGCCTAGAAAACGCCAGCCTGCGCTATTTTGATAAACCCGCAGCCGAGCTCTCCCTCGCGGAAGCCGCCATGCTCTCAGGCGTATTGCGCAATCCCTCCTCCGGAAATCCTGTTGCAAATTTCGACCGAGCCACCTCCCGTCAACATGTCATTCTAGACTCGATGGACGCGCAGGGTTTGCTCGGTGTAAATATCGCAAATGCGGCCAAAGCGGAATCCTTGACGATTCACCGACCTAAAGAAACACAAGGCGCCCAATATTTCGTAGATTGGATTTGGACGGATTTAGAAAAACAAATTGGTGTCCCGACTCAAGATATTATTGTTCAGACGACACTTGATATTGATGCTCAAGCCTCAGCTCAAGCGGCCTTGAAAACCCACCTAGACTCCGACCGCGGCGCAACGCAAGGCGCGATTATTAGCTTGGACGGAACGGGCGGTGTCCGCACACTCGTTGGCGGCGTGGATTATGGACAAAGCCAATTTAACCGCGTCACCCAAGCGGTTCGGCAGCCCGGGTCAGCCTTTAAACCCTTTGTCTATCTCGCGGCGCTTCGCGCCGGAAAATCGCCTTGGGATACGGCGATGGATGCGCCTGTGACAATTGAAGATTGGACGCCAGAAAATTTCACAGAGAAACATCTGGGCAATGTCACCCTCCATACCGCATTAGCGAAATCCCTTAATACTGTGGCCGTCTCTCTGGGAGAGGACATTGGCCGCGAATCCGTCGTTGCCGCGGCGGAACAACTCGGTTTTAAAGACCTGAAACCCTACAGGAGCCTTGCTCTGGGCGCGCAAGGCCAAACGCCCATGACGGTTGCGGAAAGCTATCTCCCCTTTGCAAATTGGGGCACCCGTCGAAAGGCCTTTGGAATTACGTCTATTTCGACAGCCGATGGAACGCCCTTATATGACCGCAGCGCAAAAAATGGGGCCGTGGTTTTAAACCCACAAGAACTCGCAGATATGAATTATATGCTCACGGAAGCCGTTGAGCGCGGTACCGGGCGCCGCGCACGTGTCGAGGGTCATATGATTGCTGGGAAAACCGGAACAACAAATGATTTTCGCGATGCTTGGTTTGTCGGCTATGCGCCGGACCGCGTCACAGCTGTCTGGGTCGGGGATGATGAGAATGCCCCTATGGAAAAAGTTACGGGCGGCACCATCCCCGCTCTGATTTTTAGAGATACAATGCGCGCACAACTCATCCATGCACCAAAAGCGAGACTTCCAATTTCCAATGAACCCGACTGGGCTCGAAAAAATGCTCAACTTCAAAATCTATTGGATCATCTAGAGGGACGACTTCCTTAAAAAATCGTTCCATCGCGCATAATGTCATGAAATTCAGTGATTTTTTACCGGATGATTGCCAATTTTTCTCGATTTAAGGCACGCGTATTTCATTCATTTTATATTCATATTGAGCGAGTTAAGGCGCGCCCATCATTTCTAGCGCAATCACAAATACTGCGTTCTCCAAAGAGACATTTTTTAACTCACGAGAAAAATGAAACGAATTTTGGATCGCAAAATGTGGGATGCGATCTAAAGTATGCCCTCCGCATTATAGGATGCGGGGGGCAGTTTTATTTCATCACCCAGCTAGAATTCCGCTCCAACCGCGTGCAAAGTTGGACCATTCTTGCGGAGCCATCTTTTCGCAGATTTCACGTCATCAAATAATCGGTCACATACAGCCCAAAATGCGGCGCTATGGTTCGCTTCGATCATATGTGCGCATTCATGCGCTGCGACATATTCTAAGATTTCAGGCGGTGCACAAATCAATCGCCACGAATAAGAAATATGTCCTTCCCCATTTCTCGTAATGCAGCTCCCCCATCGGCTTTCCGTATCTCTGACTGAAACTTTGCCAACGCGTTTGTCCAGTTCCGCCGCATAGTGATGGCTTGCAGCTTCAAGTTCGGCGCGCGCTTCTCGGATAAGAAAGCGCCGGACACGACCCGGGAAACTCTCAATATCTAGACTTGGGACAACCAATTTGCGCGCTAAACGATCAACGCGCGCACGCCCGCGGCCCGGCGGATTGACCAGGCGAAAATATTGACCTTGAAATAATATCTCGCCGCCTGGCACAAAAGGCTGCGGAGGCGGTAAGGCCTCAAGCTGAACATCAATCCAATCGCGTTCCTTTCGCGCGAACTCTTTCGCTTTCGGGAGGGCGCGCAGGCCCGGAACGACAACGTGAACTTCCCGAGAGCCCGGCTTGACCTTTAGGGAAATACGTTTGGCGCGCTGCGAGAGCACATAAAGCACGCGCGGATCCGCCCCATCCCGGATTGGAAAATCAGCCTTGCTAGGACGAGCAGGCGTGTTATCGTCAGACTTCAATATGGAGTTTAGGAAACCACTCATGTCGATAAAATTATCTTCTCTGTTAAAACTATCCGTTGCGGGCGCTGTCCTGCTCAGTTTGGGGGCATGTAAGGCTGCCGACAAGGGGCAAGGTGCATTGAAATCAGAAAGTATTGCGGCTCTTAACCTCTCAAAGAGCGAAGCCAGTGTCTTTTCAAAACATTTCGCAACAGATCCTTGCGATGTCGACGAGATGGAAGCTCTTGGCGCACTGGCAGGGTTAGGCCTAGGTGAAAATGGTACAAATGGCGTAAAATTCACCTCCCGCGACTTCAATGATAACCGCGTCACCTATCGCGATTTAACCCTAACCGAAGACGGATCAGATAAGTCGTCATTCGCAGCGGGTACAGCCGTCTTCCATTGTGCCCAGATGGGCGAAGAATCGCCTAGCTTTAACCGGGTAGATCTCTCCGATATTGTCATCAAGAACGAAGCCGACGCCGTCGAAATCACGGCCGAGACTTTAAATATCGCCAATCCTTCATCGGAGGCTGCTCGGTCAATTGTTGGAAATATGACTCAACTTGACTCGAATTCTGTCAATGACGGTGAGTTAGGCGCATTTTCTATTACGGGCGTCAAAATAAAGTCCGACGAAATGAGCGGCACAGTCAATGCCCTTAGCTGGGGAGAGACACGTGATGAGGACGGAACAGGTTTAGCGGATTTAACGGTAGAAGACGTAAATTTAATCATCGCAGATCAAAATGGCCATGGCGAGATTACCGTAGATTTTGACGGAATGAGTGCCAGAAACCTGAACGTTGGCTTGAAAACAAACAACGGTCCGAACCTTTCACCCAATGAAGCCGTGAATAGCTTTTTTGATAATATGAATTCTTTTGAAAAACCTTATGATGAATTCATCATGGGGGCCCTAAAGGTAGATTCAAAAATTGCCTCAGTAGATTTTGCAGGGCTTGAAGGAACATCTACCGAAAAAGGCGATCTCATCACGTCTAAGGGCAACCTGAAACCCATGGTCATTAATCTAAAGCCCGCCTTTGGCGAAGACCCCTCTATGGCACAGGCCTATGGAATTCTGCAGTCGTTGGATATGGAAACTATAACCCTCTCCGGGAGTTCCGTTACGCAAGTCAACAAAGCAGAGGACTCTGTGTCTGTTACAGACGGCCTCTTTGTCATTGACGATGTTATGCGTTGGAATTTTGAGTATGATATGGAAGGCGTAGCCGGAATGGTTGAAAAGCTTCAAAATGCGGAAGCAAGCGGAGCAAACTCAAATATTTTAGAGAATTTTGATGCACTGAAACTAAGGAGTTTCCGTATGACAATTGAAGATAATTCAATTGTCTCAAAGGGACTAAAACTCGCGACAGAAATGACAGGACAAAGTGAGAAAAATCTGAAGCTCATGCTGACAGGCGCGGTCTTCTTCGCTGCAAGTGCGGCTGAGAATGACGTTCAAGCGGAAGTTTATTCTGAGACTGTGGAAGCCTTCTCAGAATTTGTTAAAAATGGCGGAACATTGACGATTGAAGCAAACCCACCAGAGCCATTCTCTTTGGTGCCGCTCTTTTCAGGCAAAGGCGCAGATGTTGATCCAGACACGCTCGGATTTTCAGCCAGTCAAGCCGGTGGAACGGAATAATCGCCGCATAAATGCGTGAACTCGCCGACTATGCAAATTTTTAGCAGGACCCTGCGCCTTTCGGCTGGTCATGGCGGCTTGAAAAGCGTTGGCGTAACGCGCATATGAATCATAATTCTTTCCCAACCTTCGGAGCCACCTCATGAAAGTCCTGGTCCCGGTCAAGCGCGTGCTTGACTATAACGTCAAGGCGCGGGTCAAACCCGACCAATCCGGCGTAGATCTATCAAATGTCAAAATGTCTATGAATCCTTTTGACGAAATCGCGGTGGAAGAAGCCGTTCGCCTGCAGGAAGGCGGGACAGCCACAGAAACCATCGTGGTCTCTGTTGGGCCGGCCAAAGCGCAAGAAACCATCCGGACGGCGCTGGCAATGGGTATGGACCGCGGGGTGCATGTTCAAACCGATGAAGATCTTGAACCGCTCGCAGTTGCGAAAATTCTCAAGGAAGTCGCGACCAGCGAAAGCGCCGAGCTCATCGTAATGGGCAAACAGGCCATTGATAATGATTACGGCGCAACGGGCGGAATGCTTGCCGCGCTCCTCGACTGGCCGATTGGTTCAGCCGCAAACTCTATCGCTCTGGACGGCGGCGCACTGACAGTTGTCAAAGAAGTTGATGGCGGATTGCAAACTGTCAAACTCCAAATGCCTGCGCTTGTAACAGCCGATTTGCGTCTCAATGAGCCACGTTATGCATCGCTGCCCAATATCATGAAAGCGAAGAAAAAGCCGATTGATGCCAAGACCCCAGCTGATTTGGGCGTTGATACATCGCCGCGACTTAAAACGATAAAGGTCACAGAACCAGCGGCGCGCGAAGCCGGCATCAAAGTCGAAGACGCAGCCCAACTCGTCGATAAACTGAAAAACGAAGCAGGAGTCATCTAATGGCCATTCTTGTTGTAGCAGAACATGACAATGCGTCTTTGAAAGACGCCACCCATAAAACCGTCACAGCCGCCGCCAAAATGGGTGGAGATGTTGACGTGCTGGTCGCCGGTAAAGGCGTAAAAGCTATTGTCGCCGCCGCCGCAAAAATTGACGGCGTGCGCGCTGTGATTGGCGTTGACCATGTTAGCCTTGAGCGTCAGCTCGCCGAAGCTATGGAAACCGTCGTCGTTGGCCTTATGGCCGGTTATGACGCCGTCCTTTCGCCGGATACGACAACGCATAAAAATTATATGCCGCGCGTCGCTGCCAAGCTTGACGTCCAGCAGATTTCGTCTGTCACGGGCGTTGAAAGCGCCGACACATTTGTGCGGCCTATCTATGCGGGCAATGCCATGGCGACCGTCAAATCTTCAGACAGCAAAAAAGTTGTTACAGTCAGGACGACGGCTTTTGCTGCGGCTAGCGAAGGCGGATCTGCCTCCACGTCAGAGGCTGACGGCGGCATCAGCACATTGAAATCCGAATATGTCGGAGAAGAGCTTTCCAAATCCGATCGTCCGGAACTCACAGCAGCGAAAGTCGTCATTTCCGGCGGACGCGGCATGGGCTCTGGCGAAAATTTCAAACTCATCGAAGGTATTGCAGATAAGCTCGGCGCAGCCATGGGGGCCTCGCGCGCCGCCGTGGACGCAGGCTTCGTTCCAAATGATTGGCAAGTTGGCCAGACTGGTAAAGCTGTTGCGCCTGCGCTTTACATCGCCGTCGGGATTTCCGGCGCCATTCAGCATTTGGCCGGTATGAAAGACTCCAAAGTCATTGCGGCAATTAATAAAGACGAAGATGCGCCCATCTTCCAAGTTGCCGATTACGGCCTTGTCGCGGATTTGTTCAAGGCACTGCCAGAATTTGAAGCGGAGCTCACCAAAGCTGGGTATTAAAACCCGCCATATAAATTAAATAAACCGCTACGCATTCAAAGTTGAAACGTAGCGGTTTTTTTGTGCCTAAATTTTGAGCGTTTTTCCGTAAAACTTTACGATCGGCAAAGAAATTCTTCAAAATCACATATTTCAGGACAGCTAAGCCTTTTAGCGTCAGACAAGACCTGAAAATAACCTGCATCGGATCTCAGTCCTTGAGGAACCGATATTTGTTAAAATTTTTGTTTTGACATCTTCTGCTCAGTTTCATGGGGGGACATGAAACTGAGCAGTTGAGTCGTCTGAGAATTAAGGCTTAAAAATACGACACCGAGTATCGCATGGAGCAATTGACAAAAATTAATTAGCCATCCGTAATTCTACGTATTGTTTGCCTAAAAAATTTTATCAAAGTGCCGAAAAGAAAAATACCGGAACTTGGCGTTCGACGTGGGTAGAATAACAAGCATAAAAATGTCAAAAAATCATCCATATGTACGCGCAATTGCTCTAACCGGCCTACCAGAATTTATTGAAAAACTTGGCGGAAATCCCGGTGAGCTTTTCACCCAAGTCGGTCTTGATATCAAAGCAATTTCGAAAAACTGCGCCTTCATATCTTGGCTGAAAGCTTGCACTCTTTTGGAGCGATGCGCGACGACCCTCGATGAGCCTCATTTTGGGATAAAGTGGGCGGATGATCTCCCAGAAGATTTCCCAAATACAGGCCCCATGATATTTGCCGGTGCAATGGTTCCAACGGCGCGGAAATTTCTAAAAATCGCAATAAATTATCAAAAAATCCACAGCAACGGTATTTCGGCTGAGCTTATTGAAGTCACATCGAGTAGCCGAACTCACTATATCCATCATCTTCATCCTAAGTCGCCCGCATGTCGCCAATATATGGAACATATTGCCGCCGTCATCATCAGAATGACAAATATGTTTATGTATGATGTTAGCTATTTTGAAATTCACTTCCAACACAGCTCCCTTGCCCCAGCGAGTTATTACGAAGAAAAATTTGGCTGCCCCGTTTTCTTTAATTCAGATAAGTTCAAATTTGTGGGCGATACGAATGATCTAGATAAACCGATTAATGGTCCCTTGGCGAGTTCCTGGCTAAATGGGTCTTTGTCATTCCTTGATCCGTTTGTAAAAAAATACTTAGACAGACGTGTCAAAAAAATAAAAAGTTCAGACACACCCATTACCGATACGATTGAAGAAATTCTGCCCGCTATTTTTGGCGCAGGAAAAAGCGATATTAACTCTATTGCCCGCGCCATGGGCCTAAGTACAAAGAAGATGCAACGCTTACTTAAAACAGAAGGGTCAAACTATTCATCGATCCGAGATCAAACCCGCCAAAACATTACAAAGCGAATATTTCGCGAGTCTGACATTCCAATTTCCGTTCTAGCTCAGTCATTAGATTATAAATCCTCAGAGGCCTTCAATACGGCTTGTCAGAGATGGGTTGGAAAATCACCACGCGACTATCGAGC
>CAZKHC010000065.1:0-10414 GCA_964552135.1 uncultured Algimonas sp.
CTTGCTGAGACTGTTGCTCCTGTGGCCCCGAAAGGGAAGAAGACTCTTGTCAAGAGATTGACCGTTGCGGGCGACAATGCCAAAGCGGCTGTTCGCCGTGTAACTCGAGCCTCTAAAAAGAGCAAAGACCAAGCGTCTGGCTCCACCACCCCTGCCGATGCCTATCTCCGAAACGTGCGCCCACGTAAGCGTCCACGTCCTGAGAACAATGACCCCGACCAACAGTAGGCCCTCTCCTTTAAAGCAATCAGCTGATTGAATAAACGTTGCTTCTTCTCCTTTCCGTATTCACCCCACTTTTACTACCCTCTAGTAGGCGTATTTTTTTCGACTTCTTGCTGAAGTTTCACGTTCTTGCTCATCTTGGGCTCATTGGAAAGCCCTCTTTCTCTCCATCACGGCGGTATGCGACATGCCAGTCGAAGAATAAAAATTGTTTGACATCACCCTTTGCAAAGGGATTTGACAATTTTCTCGCGCGTTTTGCACGTTCTTCATGATAACTCTGGCTAGAGGATGACTCTTCGCCACCGGCTTGGTGCGGGTGAAAGCCCTCGGTCTCCTGGTGACGTCGACGTGCTCCGTTGCCGTAGGCACCAAATATTCACCGAGTAGTCGACGCGAATACCCGAGTAGAAAGGGTAAAAACCACCATTTTCGGTGTATAGAAATCGTCCACAACTTTGGCGCTTCTTCGTCTCATGACGAATGGTCTGCACCTACTGATAGCTCTCAGTGTCTACTTTCCAACGACGTTAACCGCTGGCGTAGGCGTTGAGTATTGACGAAGTTGTCATCCACATAACCTAACCAGGTTTTGCCCTTTTTTCGGATGTAATCGTCCATAACTCCACGAGAATTGGTCTGATCGTCCCGAAACTTGCTGAGCATGTAGAGCTAAACGTCAGCTGACGATTCATCCAACTCAATCGCGAAGGGATGGTCATTACAAAACCCGTCAAACTGGCCTGATTTGGGCGATTTTGACATAACTTCGTAGTTGATTGTAAACGTGATGATTTCTGTGTTGTAGTTCTTCCCCATCGCGAGCAACGCGTATTTCCCGTCTTCTAACTTGATGAGGACGTCCCCCAGGCGGTCCTTGTCCACCTGTGGGTCTTCCAAACACTGAGCCAGTGTACAGAGTCTCTCGCCCTTGACGAGCTCTTGGGACATCATTTTTCAATGATTATCACCAAAGCTGGCCAACGTGCGAGCACACGGTATGCCTTAAACGTCGGGTTTGAAGGCTTCATCCGACGATGGTTGATCAACTACGGCAGTAGAATGCACGTAGACTTGCATAGCTTTCTGAATAAGCTTGGTGATGATATGAAATGCTACAGCCGTAGAATTACTGTAGCTTGTACACAAAGTACAACATACATGATAAGGTCCTGACTAGCGTCTACAACTACGGCAGTAGTATTTGTAAACACATAGCCATTACATACACTGTAGGAGTAATCCATACAGCGGAGATGTAGACACCAGCGCGTGCGAATCCAAACACATACGCTGTGTATCTATTGACAGGATGAAAAAAACTCAAACCCACAGCTAGGGGTTCGAGGAAAAACCTTGTCTCATTCTTGGTTAAATCACTTTGCCAGTGTTTAACATATCCTTCTTACTATCGGTGATGCGAACTTCTCCAACAGTTCGAATTGGATGGACAGCAGTAAGCTTCGATATAAACCCATAGACTGGGATGCGCAGCAAGGCTCCGACGTGTTGAATCACGACGCAACCTCTGCCAGAGGCAAAACATATCCGTGCATACGCATACGGGTGTGTAGCAGCGTGCGCATATGCTTGATGCCATCCCTTGCATGTATTAGAATCAGTTACGAAACTGTTTCTATAAAACCTTTTGCCAAGGATTTGATGAGAGCGCACTTAATTTCGCAATTAAAATGGCAAGCCGCCGCTAACAATAGAATAGATAGGTCTACCCGTTATATCCCTCCCCTAACTGTCGAGCTCCTGCGAGACTGTTTGCCTCTCCAGAGATCTCAAGTCTGAGTGTAGGTGTCGATATAATCTTGTAGCGGTTGCTCCACTCTCCACATTAATTATGTGCACAGAATCCCAGTACAGTGTTACCCTTTCTGGAGACTGAACTCAATCGTTATGATCGGACAGCCCGTTTGGGTTGAAACCGTACTTTTTTTGTGGCAATTTTGATTTCACCCTAGCTTGGGGGGTAGGGTTTTTGACAGATCTTGATTTTGAGATTATCTTCTTTTGATTGGCCGGATCTGACCCTGTATCAATCGATATAATCTCCGGCAGAGGAGTATTTTTGGACTTAAGACGACGGCGGCAGGCTGCGACCAAAGGTGCGGGCAGTTGGTCTTCGGGCTCCCATGTATCGGAGTCCGGTCCGAAATTATACCAACGCACCTTAAAAAGTCTCTGCCTTGTGCCGGCATCTATACCCTCCGTCAGGAGTTTGTCAATGACCCATTCCCTTGCTGGGGTTATGCTTGCGTCCCTGGGGCCTGGGGCTTGCGATCGCGCATCCACATTGCTTGTTGGAGCGGTCGGGGCTTCCGGCTCTGGGGTCGCATTGCTTGCGTTTCTCGCCTTACTATTAAACGGCTCGTGAGCACTGCCCGCTGGGTCCGGGGTCTCCGGACGTGAACGGACATTGCTTGTCTGCACGTTTGGGACTTCGGGCTTAGCGCTCGCAGTGCTTGCGGTTGCCTTAACTTTTCCAACAGAGTCCTGAGCATTGCTTGCTCGATCTGGGGCTCCAGTATACATCTTGGCATTTCTTGCCTGTCCCTCCGGTCCTCGGGCTGGAGGTGACTTATCTTCTACGGAAGAAGTCAGGGGAGCTAACGGTGCGCCTTGCTGGCGAGAGGGATCACCCAAGGGTCGATCAACGGATTGGGGAGCGACCCGTAAGTCCGGAGATGTATTGTCGACGGCAGTCGTAGTTAGAGGAGCAGGCCTGACTCGATCAGAGCTGAGACGCTCAGGTATACCGTCAATCTCCACGTCGAACGTGTGTCCGAAGTTGGCGATTACTGTATACGGACCCCCGGTCTTATAATCAAGCTTCGACTTGGATCTCTCTAACTTTGTCTCATCATGAGACGACTCAGTAAAGTCGACAAAGACTCTATCCCCAGCGCGGAGGTTTCGGTTCGGGGAACTAACGGATTTGTCAAAATCTCGTTTGTAACGCGCTTGCATGCGATTCAAAGACTTGTTGGCCTTATTATACGCTTGCTTTAGCGTTTTGTTCCACTGATCCCGCGACCAGGCGCGTGAGTGACCCTCATGCACGAGCTTTTCGGTGCCCAAAGCCGGTGGTGGACGGGTTAGAATTAAATCAAACGGCGTTGTGTTAGTTGCACGGTGGATACACCTATTATAGGCGTAGGATAATGCCGGTAGATACTCGTCCCAATGCATTTGGTCTTCTGCTACGTAGTTTCGTAGCATAGACGCTAGCGTGCGGTTGAAACGTTCTACTTGCCCATTTGCTTGGGGATGATAGGTTGTAGTATACTTATTGGATATGCCCAAAACTCGACAAGAGTCTTGAAACAGTTTTGATATGAACTGCTTGCCATTATCTGACAGGAGCGTGCGTGGCGGTCCGTAGACGAATACCCACGCTTCTACAAAAGCTCTCGCTATTGTAGATGCTCTGACGTTAGACAACGCTTGCAAGCGGCATAGTTTAGTATACCGATCCATCATCACCAAGATGTAGAGGTTGCCTTGTGACGTCTTGGGGAGTGGCCCCAAGATGTCAATGGCTACGTCCTCAAGGGGGCGCTTCGCTGGAAACAGCTTGAGGGGATTCGTGTGCCGAGAGAGCGGAGCTCGATCCCTTGCACAGGTTTCACATGCTCTTACTGTAGCGAAGACCTCTACTATCATGGTCGGCCAGTAATATCCTTGGCGCAAGGTGTCGTACATCCTCCGTACCCCGGGGTGTCCCGCAACAACCGGATGGTGGTGCAACATAAGAACACGCGGTCTTAAGCGTTCTGGAACCACTATCTGCTGGTTATTGTTACTCGGGTGCTCCCGTATTAACACACCTTGTTCGTTCATCCGGAACCGCGTCCGTTTTCCACTTTCAGCTTCGGCTTGAAGATTTTGGCAGAGCGAGTCGAGCGACTGCTCGTGTAGCCATTCTTCCACGGTAATAGGCTCGGGCACGAGTTCATCTGGAGACAGATAACATGGGACGATATCCCATGCGTCTGGATACATTTCCGACTCTGGGTTCTCAAACCCGTCATACACAGTGAATGTGGGTATCTCCTCGTCTAATACACAAGTGTCGACGCCAGTGGTCTCAATCCGAGATAGCGAGTCTGGGACGAGATTCTTCACACCGGGTCGGTACTGTATATCGAAGTCGAACTCGGCTAAGCGTAATCGCCAGCGTGCGAGTCTTCCCTCGGACGGGGTTATAGATAGAATCCACGTCAGTGCGTTATGATCTGTCCGGATCGTGAACCTTGTTCCCTCTAGATAAGGTCTTAGCAATGTGATAGCCCAGAATACCGCGAGGCATTCCTTTTCCGTCGTAGTGTAGTTCTTCTGAGCATCCGTCATCGTACGGCTCCAGTAGCCTACTGGGTGTAGTATACCATCTTCCTGCTGTTGCAAGAGTGTACACCCGAGCTGGGCTTTCGACGCGTCGACGTCGAGGACGTACGGTATACCAGGTTTAGGTAACCTTAGTATTGGCGGATTCAGTAGAGCGTCACGCAGACGATTAAAGCTATCCAGTTGCTCCTGTGTCGGGGCTTCCAACTCGAATGGTAAACCCTTCTTCAGAAGATCAGTCAACGGTGCCGCAACTTTAGCAAAGTTTTTGACGAACCGTCGGTAGACGTTGCATGAACCTAAGTAACTCTTAAGTTGCGTTTGGTTCCTTGGGTACTGGGCCTCACGGAGTGCCTCCGTGCCGGAGTCTAGAATTGCTAGCTTCCCTGGCCGCAGTCTGTGCCCCAAGTAGTCCACAGACTTTCGAAAGAACTCACTCTTCTTCAACTTCAGTGTAACACCGGCTTGGTGCAGTATCTGCAAGACGTTGTCCACATGGCTTATGTGTTTCTCTTCTGTTTCGGAGAAGATTATGACGTCGTCAAGATACACGAGGCAGAATTGCCACTTAACTCCAGCCAGGAGGATGTCCAATGCTCGCTGAAAGGTAGCGGGGGCATTAGTCAAACCGAATGGCATTCGTATGAATTGCCATGATCCTGTATGAGTAACAAAGGCTGTTTTGTCTTTGTCTTCCGGAGCAACCGGTATCTGCCAGTAGCCACTGTTGCAATCCAAAGTTGTGAATACCCTGGCATTCCCAAGGGAGTCGATGCAGTCATCCATCCTGGGAATAGGGTATGAGTCCCTTATGGTCACGGCGTTCAGTTTCCTGTAGTCAACACAGAATCGGGGGCTCCCGTCTTTCTTTGTGACTAGTACAACTGGACTGGCCCACTCTGACTGAGCGGGTTCAATCACACCTGCCTTCCTCATCTTTTCCACCTGCTCGGTGATTAGCTCTCTACTTTTGTGTCCCGCACGGTATGGCGCTTGACGTTTTGGTACAGACTCAGGCTTGAGGTTGATTCTATGGTGCGTGGCGGCGATCTCGCCGAGTTCACCATTCCACATCGGTGAGTGCTTAGTCAGCATTTCGATAATCTTGGGCACAAGTTTTGGGTTGTCCAGTTCGTCCATTTGGTTTCGAACCTGGTCGCGCCAGTCTGTACCCACATCGGCTGATGCTGCATCACTCGTCGAGTGTATATCTTCCTTCGCGCCAGGCGGCGTCCCTGGTTGGGGATCGTCGCATACTGTACCAGTAGCTACTGTAGTGATGTCCCTCAATGGATGAACGCTTCCGGGCTTTTTCCCATCATCGTTCCCTCCCTTTGTCTTACAATCTGCTGCAGCAGTTTGAACACAAGGAGCTTCCACGGAACCATTCTCCTTGTCGTGTACGTCAATACACAGGGTAGAATGTGGAGCACCACTAACCGAACCAAGAACCATGTTCTTCGGCACAACTTGATTCTTCTTCCCGAAGTTTGTCACTTCGACATGAAAGATAACAGATGGTCTTAGGTGAGCAACACCGTTGGCCATCTGTATCCTCTTGTCCCACATTAGACTGGGTTTAGGTATGAGGACTTGTAATCCCGCTGCAAGGGTTGTAACTGGCACCAAGGTCGTGTGGCCTGGTTTCAGCACTGTACGCTTGGCAACGCGGATGGAATGGTAAAAACGAGGTGGGCCTTGCTTCGGCTTAACGGATGCCTCCGATAAATGTTTGGGACGTCGTCTCCCAATATGGACTCGCTCTCCGTCGTTCATCACCACATGCCTGTGTCTTGGACTGATATTATCGATTGCGCGGTCGATAAAGTCGCATCCGAGAATACACGGTACGGATAAGTTCTGTACGACTAAGAAGCGTTGGCGAACGACTGTCCTTCCCACTTGCACGTGCATTGTAATCACCGAGCTCGGTGTCACGCGATTACCATTCGCGTCCAAGATCCTCATCCCTGGACTGGGCTGCTGTATCTTGCCCTTCTTCCAATCTGCAGGTAAGCAGCTTTCGCGTATTAGACTTAGGCTTGCGCCCGTGTCTAACACAACCATCAAATAATTCAACCTAGTCGGTGTAAGACCAACTAGTACATCAAGACGATAGTTCTTGTATCCCACGGCCAGGACTTCAACATCAAACTCTTGCTGAGACTTGTCGTTACTAATCTCATGCTTGAGTTTAACAGTGTCCTTTGGGGTTGGTGAGTCAGTGGCCGCAGATGACCGACTCACCTTGACGTCATCGTCCATGCTCGTACATACCGTAGCCACGGATTCAGACGTAGGAGGTGGCGAACCCCCTAGTTTCGCCCCTCCTTCAAGTTTTTCGGGTCTACCGGGTCATCCCCACTCTCTGAGTCAGAGTTTGACGATGTGTCGGACCCGAAGGCATCCGGGCGCAGCTCAGCAAGTGCTACCCTGACATCCTTCAAGTAACGGCGTTCCGCCTCCGTTAGAGGTATCTCTTTCTGAAGCTTCTTCACGTGCTCGTGCTGTTCGTCCGATAAGAAGTCGCAGTCTACTAATGCGTGGCCATATTGGCGACACAGCAAACAGTAGAACGGCTTCAAACGCGTTCCTCGCGCAATACGGAACTTCAGCGGCTCCTCGGGCTTCGAGTTTAAATTCCCCCCATCTACACTTGTCCCGCTCGGTACTCGCATCATACCCCTGGCTAGGGCTGGACCTTTCCCGCTGCTGGGGTGTGTAGACGGCGTGTGAGAATATGACGGCGGTGTCACGGAGGATCGGTAAGACGGTCGGGCCGACATGACCGCTAGTACCTCATCTCCTGCCGGAGCGCCCAATGGGTCAGTGTCTACTGACAATACGGACCCACGTCTGCTCGACGGTTTCTTCTCAAAGAAATTAGACTTCACCCGTGTAAGCTCACGTTGTTGCTCCCTGAAAGTGTCCCCTAGACTCTGCGCGTGCTCGCGAATTTGCTGAAAGGTCCGTTTGTCCGTACGCGACAAACTTTCCCGTACTGCATATCGCGCATGCGGTCGTAGCCCACCCACGTAGATAGTGATTAAGTCTTGTTCCTTAAAAACGTCTCCACAGCGGATAGCTGCTTTTCTAAGTCTGGCGGCGAACTGCTGTTCCTTTTCTCCAACCCCTTGTACCATGTCTCGAACCTCACGATAAGCGTCGTGCAAGACGGATTCACGGGCATATGTCAACAGGAGCCATTGGACCGCTTCTGCATAAGCGTTTATAGAATCAACGCCGGGTTGGGCGCCTTCATCATTTAGACCAATGTATGTAAGCATCGTCGCTTTGGCTTCGCCCCCCATGAAATATTTCAGCAAGGGTAGGGCGGCGCCTTCAGCGACTCCTGTCTCATCGCAAGCGTACTTGTATTTCTTTAAAAACGCAAGCACTGCGATTTCATCTTCACCAGTGAACTCCTCGCCTGGCATGGCGTGTTTCATACGGCGACAGGTCTTAGTCAGCTGCTGAGCAACTTGACCATCATAATTTGCATTCCTGTCTCGCAGGCGATAAGTCTTATACGAGAGCGCTCGTTTAAACAACTCATTGATAGGACGAATCTCCTTGAGTCCAGGAAAGTCAGGACCCTGTCGGTCACGATACGACGAGCTAGTCGGTTCTTCATCTCTCATGAGATCGGTCCATCTCCGCGCATCCTCTTTCGCCGGAGGTGTGGCCACACCTCGAGCTCGAGGTTTGGGAGATTTATCGGACATCACATCTGCATGTGTAGCTAAACCGGCATCCTTGTCGCCGAAAAGTTCCGTAAGAATTACGCTTCTCCTTTCTTCCTCGTCTTGCCTCTTGCGAAGGTCTTTCCACTTTTCCAGTGTTTGGTCAGCTACTTCAGAAACAATCTGGTGTCGGACTTTAGCAATTTCGTCCTTGACCATTTTTTCTATTTCTGAGGTAACTTCCCTCTTGACAACAGGAGCAACCTGAGAAATTACCACAGTACGGTAATCACGCAGGGCATCGGAAATTTCCGCTCGAGCGATCTCGTGTATTTCGAAACGACTTACATAGTCGGGAATCCTAGCCTTCCCAAGGCTCGACTCCAACAAAGTCAAAGCCCCTTGCACAGGTGGTAACGAAGGTCCTTTTCCTACATGACTAGGGGAACCCCTGTCAATTTTTTCTGAAGGTCCCGAACCTTTTGTTCGTTTTCCACGCTTTCCTCGGCTACTCCCACGACTTTGGGTTGACTGGGCGTCAGTGTCGTCCCGTCCATCACCTGCAGGTGCATCCACTGGATTCAACTGATCATCTTGAACAACACCAGCTGGTGGATTAACCTGTCGGTCTACGGTAGGGACTAGCAACACAGGTGGCGCAGCCATCACGGTAGCCTCTTCCATGCCAGGAGTTTCGGCAGCAACCCCTTGCACGGGTGTCTCAATCACCCTCTCAGGTGCACGCGGCGGAAGACTCCGTGTTCCTTGGCGGGAGCGGTTTCGCGTCACCGGGCCTGGGAGCGCGGGTGTCTTCCCCGTATTAGATAGTGGCATTTTGCAAGAATGCCGGGTTCCCACCACTAAACTTACCACTAGGCCGTGGTCAGGTGTTTAACGTCTGCCGACGGATATTCTACACACCCAGCTGGTGATTTACAAGAACCTGCACCTCCGTGCGCACACGGGGCGACTTTTCGATATATCAACAGTGATATACCCTTTTTGACTTTCACGGCAGCCACCGGAATTTAACGCCAACACGGCGAAGTGAAGAGCAACTTCGAAAACCCTCGGTTCAAAACCGAACACAATTAATCAAGATGAACTTGTTTTAGAATTCCTCCACCTTCTAGGTCGGGAGACCAATCTGTAGGACTTATTTCATCTACTCGTCAGCAGACGTTGAAATAGCCTAGTAACCCTAAACCCTCGCGAGCCCTGGTAGCCGTAAAATGTGGTAGAGCGGGGTTAAGCTCGCAGAAGGTGGAAGGGAAAACTTAGAAGAAGGACTCCTTGAAAGAGATTAGAAATAGACACGTGCTCGTGCTTGAGAACCGGGTAGTCCCCGCGTGAGTCAGTAAACGGACAAGCTGTCCCCACCCACGGGCGATAGCTAAGCTTGCCGCTACCTTCTCCTGCCAGGAGTTATCAGAACGACCAGCCACCGGGACGGTGAACCAGCGCTGAGTCCCTCCGGACAGTCCTTGAGCAATACACCAGCAAGGGTAGGAACGATTTGCTAGCGGAAGAAGTGTGAGAGAAAAGACGCTTGGCAAGCGATTGTCAGTTGATCAGGTGACAACCCTGGTCGAAACGATACGCCTTCGCAGCGATTGCACGCACTCGTCTCAGCGACGTTGGTTCTGAGGTCGGACTTAGCGCTCACAACAATCTTAGTTTACTGGTAGTCCCGTGCAAGGGTGCACGGTACTACTCAAGTAGTAGTTGCCACTGGACCAGTGCCAGCCCCTACTGGGTCCTTGCACTGCCAGTGGTCCTTATTAGTTGCTAGCCTAGTATTCTAGTTAAAAATACTAGTGTGCCCCTAATAAGCTAAAAATTAACCCTTAATCTATAAATCATCATCATAACCAGATCCAGATAGCCAACTGCACCAGCAACCATCACTTGCCAAGTGGTTACATTGCACTCCCATCCCATTGGACGTTGCCATTGCTGGCCAGCAAGGTACTCACCAACCCACGATCATACGTGTTCATCCATTGTACGCTTACCCACGCGTCCTCTCCCCATTGTACCGCTTGAAGAGCACAACACCTGTACGGTGATTCATCGCGACCGTAGGTCACCCAACGGTTACGACCCTTGAGCGTGTCAATTCGACGAGCCGTCGCAAATATTGTCCTACA
>CAZKHC010000066.1:0-10230 GCA_964552135.1 uncultured Algimonas sp.
TCAACCTGAACAACGTGAGTACCTTCGCTTACGCCTTCAAAATGGTAAAGGCCGTCGAGGTCGGAAACAGCATAGGCGCCAGTTTCCATATATAACCGAACGCCATCAACGCCGATACCTCTGTCAATCGGACGAGCCCAATCCGCATCACCGTCGCAGCTCTGTTCTGTGACGCGGCCGATAATAGTACTCGTCGAGCGCAAGAGGTCTTCGCGCAAAGACACCTTCGCGCGAGCGGTATTTGAAATTGGATCAAAGAGAGCATCGCGAACGACAGCTTCATTCACGGCATCACCCAAATGAGCGCCGGGGCCAATTTGGAGCGCATAATCCAATGTCACCGTTTGGCCTGGCGGAAGGTTCGCCATTTCAAATGTCAATAAAGTCGCATCGTCAGAAACGAGCGGGTCTTTCGACGCTTCCAATTCAACCCGCGATGAGCCTTGAACATAGCGAAAGCCAATGGGAAGCGTATCAAACAAACGAATTGGCGCAGTTGCTGTGCCAGAATTTTGAACCGTTACAGTGTAATTTATATAATCGCCAACATCTGCCGTTGAGCGGTCTGCCGTCTTTGTGACGATCAGCTCGCTTTCTGGGTCTAGCGGAATATCAAAACGAAGTGGGCCTGTTTCCGTTACCGTGAAAACCTCCCCTAGCGAGGCCGTTGTTACAACGAACCCATTAGATAATTTGAGAGCCGCGAACTCATCAATTCCCATAACGGTTGAAAAATTATAGCCTTCAGGCGGCTCCACTTCGATACGGTAAGTTCCCGGCTCAACAATCGGAAAACGAAATTCGCCTTCGTCATTATCATAGACGAGGCCAGCGCCATCTGTCGTATCATCACCGGACGTGACTTGACCTGGAAATGACGAGAATCCGTCGACGCCATAAACAACCGCTCGCGCGCCTGTATCGACATTTATAAGCGTAACGACGGCGTCATCAATTCTCGCCCCATCAACTGACGAGAAAACACGGTTCAATGGATTAACGACGGCCGTGTCCACGACGACATCCGTTTGATCCAGCGTATCAATATATGTAGCCGTTAACTGGGTGTTACCATCCGCCGTAATGACGTTGTCATTTTTGTCGGATTCGCTCGCCGTTGACGGAAGATATGCGAAGAACTCGCCCGTATCTTCTCCCGTTTCATAGAGACGCAAGGTGATGACATCCCCATTGCTAGCCGTAATCGTAATCACGACCGTTTCAATTGTGGTGCTATCTAAATTTTGTCCCGTATCCACAACGCGAACGAACATTAATTCGCCGGCTAAATATGTGGAGGCTGGAATGAGCGGAATGGGCGATGATAAATCTACAACCGCGCCGCCCGCTGTTACAGACGGACCAATCGAAGAAAACGGACCATCCAGATTTCCGCTCGGGCTAAAATCCGTACCATTAATGGGGCGAAAAATAGGAGCGTCGGAAGCCGTTGAGTGTCTAAAAAATTCTATGCTCGCAGGTGTCTGCGGAGGGCGAATGACAAAAACCGCGGCATTTGTTTCCACAGTTTGGCGCTCACCATTGACCGTTTGAGTCAAAGTTGCAACATTGACCACTTCCATCCCAAAATTGCGAACAGTGAGATCATCTTGCGCCAAAGCCAGCGGCGAGGTACCAATCCATGCCGTCGCGGCGAGGATAAGAATTCCTGAGATATGTGAGTGAGTGCGCGTCACAGATTGCAGAGCAATCAGCTGCGAAGGTTCAGAGTTTTAGGCAAAGTTATCTTGTCATCGCGCAAACGATGGACTTCCAACAACCTTAAAATGACTAGACCGCGCCCCGCCTAAACAAAGCGCGGTCTATGTCAAAAAACTCTAAACTAGCAACCTACTGGATGGTCGCCCGGATTACGAGGTGACCTTCCGTGACGGCGCCAGTTGTGCCCGCAATCGAACCACCGGTCAGATTGACAGCGCAATTTGCCGCAGGTGTCTGTGTACAAACTGTGCCGACAGCTGGGACGGCCAAGGTTCCGCCAACGAGATCGCCGACAAGGCTAGCAGATTGAAAAACAAGTCCATCTGGTAGTTCATCAAGCAAATCAATTCCAGTAGCATCAGCTGCCCCGTCATTTCTGACTGTGATGAAATATTCAACACAAGCACCTGGAACATGGTAACCTACATTTGGAACAGGCGCCGACGTATCAGAGCTAGGCTGCGGCGGCGTATATGTTCCCGGAATTGCTGGACATGTGCTGTCATAATTAGCGTTAAGAACGAAGACGTCCTTCGTCGCAGACACGTCAGCGGCAAGAACAACAAATGAGTTTGTCGCAGAATGCGCGCCGTCAGTACCTGTATCATTTGTCGCAGACGCTGGACCATCAGCATCAGCTAAGACATTTTCTGTGACGAGCGTTGAATTTGTTGTGTCGCTATCCGCAACAATTGGCGTTCCAGATGGATCTGTCTCATCGCGAGTGTCAGCATAAAGGTGAATATCGCCTTGCTCGCCGTCCTGTGCATTTGCAGGAATGTCACGAATGACGCGTACGATAATTGAATCATCTGCATCTAAAACAGGCCAAGTCGCATCGTTGGCGGGGTCATAGGAGACTTCAGATGCTTCTTCGGCTGGATCAAGGACGCCATCGCCATTTGCATCCACAAAATAGACAATCCGGTCACCAGACGTTGAGTTATCTGTATCGAAGTCATCATTACCAGTCCCATTTACGACTTCTTCGAAATCGAGAAGATAAGCATGCGTATCGTTACCATCGTTACGAACTGAGAACTCAACCGCAGCGTCTTGTTGGTTAGGTGAGAATGTACCCGGTGTACCGCTTGAAGCTACGGTTACGTTGACCAAACGGTCGACCTTGAATACCGTTGGCGCATCATTTCCGCCAACACCATCATTGGTGATTGGGGGCTGTGCCACAGTTCCGACATTATAGGTCAGGTTAAACGTGTTTGATACATCCGTATCAGCAGGTGTGAAGTTATTTGCCTGCGCGAAGGCTGATCCAGCCGAGAAGAGAGAGAGAGCAGATGCACCCAACAACCCCTTCATGATCTTATTCTTTGTCATGATTTTATTCCCTAAAGTTAGTTGACGGGAAATTTTTTAGACAATGTTAGTTAAATGCTTCACAAATGTAGTGGTTAACAAGCTTATAATATCGCAAATATTCAAGTTACATTCAGATTGTAAATAGTCATAATTATCAACAATTTACAGGCATTTTATTCGCTTTTTTAACAACTTATTAGTAAAATAAATTTCGAATTCATCCAGTATATAAACAAAAAAAACCGCGATGTTTCCATCGCGGCGAAATATGTTTTTCTAAGGTCTTTCGCTATTTCAGGCGACCCTTAAATGCCACAGCATCTCGCGCGCCCACAGGCACAGGTCCAGCAATTCTCCATTGAATGTGAGTAATATCATCTGCTCGCGCAGGGCGGGTTCCGCCACCCACCGCCGGTAAAATCAAAGCCTCGCGGTCAACAAAACTTTCGCCGCCATCTACGGAATATCTTACAACAGCGCCGTCGCGATCAGCCGATCCTTCAAGAAATCGAATGTCTGAGGGGACAGGCATAGCTAAGACGAGATCAGTCGCCGGTTCTGATGAATCGTTCAAAAAATCGACCGTATAGACTACTTTTTCACCGGGTGTCACTTGATCAGCTGAAACTCGTTGGGTCACGCTTGTTCCATCGGTTTGTTTAACAGTTATTTCTTTTTCGACTTTTTGTGTAGCGGTCAAAGCATTCGCAGAGGCTCCGAAGGCCAAAAAGACCGCGGAGACAGTCAATATTGAAAAACGGCGGATGATCATGGGTTCAGTCCTTCGTAATAAGTTAAATTTCTATATAAGGCTAAGGCCTCAGGCTTAACGCAGGTTTAACTTTGCAAAGATGGTTTTCACCCATTCATACGAAATTCATAAAATAACGTGACGGAGATTAGACGAAAAAATGTGAAACGTAATTTATGAATAGCACGGCAACACCAACAAATACGCCAACACTCAGTGATAGGCCGATTAAAATAAGAATGCCGTCCCGTGCCGTAATCCCCAATCCTAGAATCAAAATAATTACCGCCGGTGCAACGACCCCAAACGGAATCATTCCTAACGGAAAAAAAGTTAGAGATAATACAATAGCGACAACCGAAACCAAAACTTGCATGGTCCCCGTTGTTGCCCATCTAAAACGGGGGTTTATGATTTTATCGACCTTTGCCAAAAACGGGCGAACCTTGACTTGAACCTTTTCGAATCTCTCTGCAGGAATTTTTACTTTACGCAAAATCTCCGGCATCCAAGGCGATTTACGCCTAAATAAAAGCTGCAGGGCAAAAACAATTACAATAACGCCAAAGGCTGGCGGGATACCCGGTATTCCGCCAATAAAAGGTATCAATAAACATAAGCCACAAAGGACCATTATCGGACCAAATGCGCGATTTCCAAAGGCTTCCACAACGGTCTTCAGATCAACTGAGTCCGCACCGTCAAGTGCGCTCTCGATTTGATCTAACACGCTTTGTAGCGGCGTGTGGCCTTCTGTGTGATTTTGGTCTTCCATCTCGTGACAAATGTGGCTTACAGGGCTAGGGCGCAAGCGGGTTTTATAAGATTTGGCGAATTTAGGGCGAATAACGAGATGGAACTGGAGTTGTGGCTCAGCCTCGTCGCACTTTTCTTTACGGGCGGCCTGACGCCTGGACCCGCAGTTATGCTCGTTTTAGCCTCTTCCTTTCGCTACGGATTTAAACCTGCCTTACTGCCTGCGCTAGGAGTCGCATCTGCCAATGTGCTTTGGCTGTGTCTCGCGGCAAGCGGAACGGCGGTTCTATTTGAGATTTACCCAACGGCTACGCTCGCACTTAAAGGGCTTGGCATTCTAGTTCTGGCTTGGATGGCTATCTCCGTTATAATTGGGCCATTACCCCGTTTGGAACCTGACCCGGAAGATGCCCCCAAACGCGGGCGGCTCTATGCCAAAGGATTTTTGCTCCAAATTACATCGCCTATGCCTTTGGTCTATTTTGGTATGTTGCTTCCGCTATATTTCCAAGCCGATAGAGCCCTGGCACCGCAATTTTTGATTATGTTGGTCACCGTGACGGTTTTAGAACTCTTCGGCCTATCCTTCTATGCTTACGCCGCCAAATCTATCCGGCGTTTTTTACAAAATCCGCGGACGGGCCGCATGTTTAATGTGCTGATCGGGCTGGTTATGATTGCGTCAGGAATTTTCGCAGTTCTTTCTACCGCATAGGCCTTGCAAAGATTATGCGCCGCGTTATCAGGCCTTGCAGCAAAAAGGATATTGTCCATGGACATGAGTAAGATCCCCACAGGCGAAAATCCGCCATTCGATGTCAATGCGATCATCGAAGTTCCGCTCGGTGGCGAACCCATCAAATATGAGCTCGATAAGGCCTCCGGCGCTATGTATGTTGACCGCTTCCTTTACACGGCCATGCGATATCCCTGTAATTATGGATTTTTACCACACACATTGTCCGAAGACGGCGACCCAACCGATATTATGGTCGTTGGCAATCGCGGCGTAATGCCGGGATGTGTTATCCGCGCAAGGCCTGTTGGCGTGATGCTTATGGAAGACGAAGCCGGTATGGATGAAAAAATCGTCGCGGTCCCGCATGGGTCATTGACGCGGTATTATGATAACATCAAAACCTATCATGATCTTCCGCAAGTTCTGCAGGATCGCATCCCGCATTTCTTTGAACATTACAAAGACCTTGAACCCAATAAATGGGTAAAGGTCCTCGGTTGGGAAGGCCCAGAAAAAGCGGGCGAAATGATTATGGCCGGGATTAAAAACTATAAAGGCTAAGAGGATAAAACGGGGCAGACCCCCGCGTTTATATGCCTATTCAGATTTTAGGTCTAATTCGACTTGGGCGTAATACGCAGTAACCGGCCTTCATTATCTTCCAGTGCATAGAGCGCGCCGTCTGGACCTGTCTCAACTTCGCGAATGCGGTTTCCCCACTCAAAGCGCTCGGCCTCCTTGGCTTTCGGACCTCGGCGACCTTCTTCAAATTCAACACGCACGAGCGCACGCGAGGACATGCCGCCCATGAAGCCATCCCCCTGCCAGTCTTTAAATAAATCGCCGTCATAAATGGTTAATCCTGCCGGACTAACTGCCGGCACCCAATATTCGGCTGGGGCTTTAAACACGGGGTTCGTATCATGGTCAGGGATTTCAACGCCTGAATAATGTTTTCCGTTTGAAACCACGGGATATCCATAATTTGATGAGCGGACGATATGATTTAGCTCATCACCATCGCGCGGTCCCATTTCGT
This sequence comes from uncultured Algimonas sp., assembly GCA_964552135.1. Classification (GTDB taxonomy): domain Bacteria; phylum Pseudomonadota; class Alphaproteobacteria; order Caulobacterales; family Maricaulaceae; genus Litorimonas. The sequence goes on from CAZKHC010000066.1 coordinate 6,328, forward strand.
GAGACCAAAGCCTCCCGTCTGCGTCAAAATCAATGCCCAAGGGATTACGATGACCCAATGTCCAAATTTCATCTGTCACGCCGCCTTGACCTGCAAAGGGATTGTCATCGGGAACAGAGCCATCCTTATTCAAACGAACAATCTTTCCAAGATTCATATCCATATTTTGAGCGGGCGTAAATTTTTGTCGATCCCCCGATGAGATATAGAGATAACCGCCGCCGTCCATCGCGTTCTCAGGACTAATTGCCATGCGGTGCGCATAGTGGCCATTCCCCGTTACCTTCGGCGATTGCGTCCATAAACGCTCGCGGTCCACCAATGAGCCACCGCGCGCCGAAAGGGTGAGTTTCGCGCGCTCAACAACAGCCCCAGACAAGCTATTATTCTTCGCATCTCTTTCGACATAAGAGATAAAAATTTGGCGGGTCTTTGCGAAGTCCTGATCAATGATAATATCCCCGAGACCGCCCTGCCCGCGTTCGGTCACATCAGGTAAATTTCCAATCTTACCGAGTTTTTTGCCGTCTCGTGCAACCAACCAGAGGGACCCCGATTTTTCTGTTACAAGCATCCGGCCATCTGGCAAGAATGTCATCGCCCAAGCCCCGTCAAATTCCGCTATCTCTGTAATTTCAATTTCGGATCCTTCGGTCCCTGTAATCATCTCGGCATGTGCCGCGCCAGAAAGCGATACGAATATCGCCGAAAGAAGCCATTTACGCATGATTACCTCACTCTTTATAAGTCTAGATTTCAAACAAGATGGCCTATTCTGCGTGCCACGTCACCTCTAAGCGACAGAAATCTCGGTCTCATGACAACACATCCTAGTGAAGGCGGGAATAAAAAAGCCCCGCACATTGCGGGGCTTCGTAAGACTTGCAGGAATTGCAGCGCGTTAGAATTCCAAATCAAACCCAGCATATAACAAACGACCACGCGGATCGTGCACTTTGGAATCAAATCCGCCGTTGGTGAACACTTGCGGCGGATCTTCATTTAAGGCGTTTATCACCCCAATGTTCAAAGAGGTTGCTTCGCCAAACACATCCAAAACCTCTCTGAGGTTTAAGCTATAGCGGCCATCAACTGTGAAGTGAGAATCGATGGTTTCCCCAGCGTTTTGATCGTCCTCATATCCGTCAATAAAACGTCCGAATATATCAAGGCGATGCCCGTCAGCAATGAGGTTAAATCCGGTGTTAAACCGATGTTTCGGAACTGAAGTACCGAAATTCGTAAAATTACGATTGCCAACGCCATCAACTTGACCTGCTTGCGGATCATTCAAATCATACTCGAAGACTGTCGTGCCTTGGAAAAAAGGCACAAGTGTCGCGAAGCCTAAATCCGCCTCATAGCGAATACTATAATCAATACCGCTTGTTTCAACGGCCGACGCATTTACAAAATTTGTATTGACCTGAACAATTGTGCCACCAGCACTCCGGACAATATTTTCCGTGCTAGTTGGGTCTGCATTTACAACCGCTTGGAAGTTCTCAGCAATAATAACATCCGTAAAGTCGAAATCATAGACATCCACGTCAAGCTTGAGGCCCTCAACGACTTCCCAAGAGCCTCCGACATTAATCGCGGATGATTGTTCCGGAGACAAATCCTCATTCCCGAAAGTTCGGACGCCGCCAAAAGTCGTCCCCCCGGTGAGCGGGTCGGAAATTTGTCCAAGAGCCGTTTGTTGACCAAATTGTTGATAAACAGTTGGGGCGCGGAATGAGGTTGAAAAGGACCCGCGTAAGGAAAAATTATCTGCTGCCCGAAGAAGAACGGCGACTTTGGGATCTAATGTCGATCCGACGGTTCCGCCATATTCCTCATAGCGGAGCGCGCCCTGTAGTTCTAAGCGGTCGTCCCAGAGGCGATAATTCAACTCACCAAATACTGAAAAGACGTCTTGAGAGCCATCAAAATCTTGATCCCCAATGAGGAAACCAAAATTGTCGGCATTTGAATTTTCATCAAACTGCGCGGTATAATTTTCATCACGGTATTGAACGCCAATAGCGCCAGCCAATCCGCTATCGCCAAACTCACCTGAAACAACGGCGTCAATAACAGTCAGTTCTGACGTTAAGTCACGGACTGCCGTGCCAATAATGGTATCTAAAACCTCAGGGCTATTAGGCGATGTCGTAAATGAAGTAGAAAACGGATTAAAGAAATTCCCGGGTGCAATCCCAAAATCACCGCAATCAGCTGTATTCCGAAAACCATCCAGAGAACAAATAAAGGCGTCAACAAGTGTGTCTTCCGTCGACACAGTATGGTTGTTTTCACCTTGCGTGTAAGAAATTCGCCAATTGTAATCCTCGTTAAAATCCCCCTCGAGGCCTGTGCTTATCCGCCAGGTTTCTGACTCCGTCACGTTCGGGGACACATCGCCGCCATTACCTATAGCGCGGCCCAAGAAAACGGCGCCGCCTGGTGCTAACCCAGCTAAAGGACCTGCGAAAATCGTATCTGGATGATCCGCCGGCACAATGCCTCCCAATAGGAATGGGAAAGACGGTGAATTACCGCGAATGGTTTCATTATCCGCATAAGTAAATTGCGCGTCCCAGCGAATATTATCGGTAATATCAAAATCTGATTGGACAAGACCTGTCAATCGCTCTTCATCTGCAACAAGATTGAAGAAATCACCAAAATCAAACCCGCAAGTTCCGCCATCAAATGGAAGTTGCAACGCGGCGGCAGGCACGATGACCTGCGGAATACCACCAGCTGCCTCGCAGCCCGGATCAAGGATTGGCAGCGCTCCTAAAGGACCACCAATACCTACGAATGACCCTGGATTACCTAATGCAGATGTATCGTCCTGCGGCCTTGAAAGGCGCCGTTCTGCGGTCGTTAGAGGGGATCGGTCCGTATAACTAACGGCGGCCATGATATTACCGCGGTCAAAATTCTTACCAACCATGCCTTGCAAGATAATTTCATCTGCGCTGCCCGTGCCGTCAACAAACTGATACTGACCATTCAGACGCACGCCGTCAAAATTTTGGAATGTCGTAAAATTGGCCACACCCGCAACCGCATCCGAGCCATAGGTCGCTGAGGCGCCGTCTTTTAGAATTTCAACGTTTTGAACGGAAATGAGCGGGAGAAGAGACGCCGTGTCCACAAATTGAAAGCCGCTATTGGTCGTTGCGGCGGAGAGAACTTGGCGGCGACCATCGATTAAAACGAGGGTTGATTGAACCCCTAAACCTCGAAGGTTGATATTTGTTGTGCCGGTCGTCGAGCCTTGCGTAAAGGCGTCAGGATTATTTTCCGCGCCTGTATTTATTGTGAGCGTCTGAGTTAGGTCGGCAATGCTTTTTGCGCCTGTGCTGACAATATCGGTTTCGCCCAATGATAAAACGGGAGAAGCTCGGTCGGCTTGAGGTTTCCGACGTATCAGTGTCCCGGTCGCAATCACCACATCTTCCGCAGCAGTGTCCAGATTCTCTTGCGCAAAAGACGAATGTGCACTGCTCAAAGCCAGCATCAGCGTTATCGAACTTACGGAAATATTTTTAAACATACGCAGTTTTTCTCTTTCAAATAGTGTATTGGGTTCACGATATTGAAGCCACATTAGGCGGACGGCTATAGATTTTAATGGGTCCTTTGAAAGCCATGATTTTGCATAGCGACTCTTATTCTGCCCAAGTGTTGCTCATTCGCCACAAATAGGAATCCTCTTGACGCCTCTGCTCAAGCAGGCCAGAGGAAAATCCTACGCGAAGGGAAGCGTTTGCACCGTAAAAGCGGGTAAGCGGCCAACTTCATACTCGCGAGGGGAAGCGCGCCAATGCCGGGAGAGGCAGATAGGCGCGGCCAACTTCATAACATCGAAGCCGCAGATAAGCGGCTCAAATTATGGGGAGAGATCAT
>CAZKHC010000067.1:0-9962 GCA_964552135.1 uncultured Algimonas sp.
GTGAGTCCACCCCATGATTGAACGTTACGCCCGTCCTGAAATGACCGCGATTTGGTCAGCCGCTTCAAAATATCGAATTTGGTTCGAAATCGAAGCGCATGGCTGTGACGCGCTCGCGGAAATTGGCGTGATTCCGAAATCGGCGGCCAAAAATATCTGGAAGCTCGGCGGCTCGGCTGAATTTGACGTCGCCCAGATTGACGAAATCGAACGCGAAGTGAAACATGACGTCATTGCGTTCCTCACGCATCTCGCGACTTTTATCGGCGATGACGCGCGTTTCGTACATCAAGGCTTCACGAGCTCTGACATTTTGGACACGACGCTTTCTGTTCAGCTCGCTCGTGCAACGGATCTACTACTGGTTGGAATGGACCGCGTATTAGCTGCGCTGGAAAAACGCGCCAAAGAACATAAGACGACCATCACTATCGGCCGAAGCCACGGCATTCATGCCGAGCCGACAACTTTTGGCGTCAAGCTCGCCCGTTTCCATGCTGAAATGGCCCGAGGTCGCGCGCGCCTCGTCCAAGCCCGCGAAGAAGTCGCAGTCTGCGCCATTTCCGGCGCAATTGGGACATTCGCTAATATCGACCCTGTCGTTGAAGAACATGTCGCAAAAGAGATGGGTCTTGGGATTGAACCTGTGTCCAGTCAAATCATACCGCGGGATAGACATGCGGCCTATTTTGCGACACTCGGGGTCATTGCGTCATCCATAGAAAACATCGCCGTCGAAATCCGTCACTTACAACGTACAGAAGTTCTAGAGGCCGAAGAATTCTTCTCAAAAGGGCAAAAAGGCAGCTCCGCTATGCCTCACAAGCGAAATCCCGTTCTAACAGAAAACCTCTCTGGCCTTGCACGCCTTGTTCGGATGGCCGTGGTTCCCGCAATGGAAAATGTCGCGCTTTGGCATGAACGGGATATCTCTCATAGTTCCGTCGAGCGAGGGATTGGACCCGATACAACAGTCCATTTGGATTTCGCCTTGCATCGCCTTGCGGGGGTCATCGAAAACCTCGTTGTTTATCCGGAAAAAATGAAAGCGAATATGGACCGTCTGGGCGGGTTGCATAACTCGCAGCGGGTACTTCTCGCTCTTACTCAAGCTGGCGAACAACGCGAAAGCGCTTATCGTCTTGTACAGCGCAATGCGATGAAGGTGTGGGAATTGTTTAGGACGCAAGGCGATGCCGGCGACGGAGCCTTCCTTGACCTCCTACTCAAAGACAAAGATGTGGCTGCGTTGCTCTCTGAAGATCAAATTCGTGATATGTTTGATGACGGCTATCACATGAAACATGTCGACACGATTTTCGACAGAGTGTTTGGCTAACGCAGCTAATGACGTGCCTTTTATGAGAAACTCTTAAATTCGCTTAATCATTCTAACAAGCACGTTAGCATCTCTCCATTTTGCGCTTAACAAAATATTAAATTCAGGCCGGACTTTCGCCTGAAGTGCATAAACGCACATCTCTTGGTCTTTTTTTTGAAAATAAATATTAAATAAAAACAATAGCTTAATTAAGCCGACCTGCTCAAGACAAGTATTCCTAAACACACTCCTAACGTCCGATTCGGGAGATGTTTACCAATGCCCGTTATGTCTCGACCCATAACAAAAACAACATTGAACCCTAGACAATTTTCGAGACCAAGGATTTAAACCATGAAACGTCTGTCAACTATTTTTGCGGCAGCGCTTGTAACTGCATCATTTGCGGCGCCAGCTTTTGCAACCTCCCCCGACGTCTATGTCGTTAATTTCCGTAACGCACAGGACAATAATTCGGCTCGCCTTGATGGTGAACTCTCATCAGCCCTCACCATTTCTGGCGTAAATGCGGAAGAAGTTATTATCGATACTTCTACAGCGGCAAAGTGGGAAAAAGGCGCACATGAAGCCTTTGACCGTGACATCGTTCCAGTCTTCAACCAGTGGGTTGGTCTTCCCGGCTTCGCTGCGATTGTTGATGCCAAGTCAAAGCGCGTGATTGGCTGTGTAAACAGCACATTTACGGCAAATGAAATGGCAGACAAAATTCGTCAAATGGCGTCTGCATCGACTGGATCTGCCTATCTAAGCCGCGCATCCATCAACACAAAAACAACAAATTGCCCAGCTCCACATAATGTGGATCCTGCTGGCAGATAAATCTGAAGAGAATTCTTCTGATTTTGGGGCAGAGCTCGAAACTTAACGGTTTCGAGCTTTTTTCATGCGATTGTCCCCATAGACGCCCTCACCTTTTTGTGACTGACCATTTCATGCGGCATTCAGGCAGAACTGGTAAAGAGATAACTATGAAAAATTTTGTGAAATCTGCGCTCGCGGCCCTTACGCTTACTTTGGGATTAGGGAGTTTAGCCGCCGCTTACCAGCCGCAAACACCCGACGTCTATGTGGTGATGTTCCGCGCTGATTATTGCGCACCCTGTAAAGTTGTTGAACCGGCCCTCAACCAAGCTTTGACATCATTACGCGACCCGCGAATTGAATATGTTCATATCGATATTGGCGCTGGTCATGGCGAACGAAATGCACACCTGGTCTTTGATAAAGGCGTCGTGCAGCAATATAATATGTGGTTAGGCGTGACTGGTTTTGCTGCTATTATTGATGGTGACACGAAACGCACCCTAGGATGCGTCAATTTGAACTATGACGCTGATTCAATGGCGATGCATATCAAAAATCTACAGACCTTAGCGCAAAGCAACCAGGCCAATTTCGACCTGACCTGCCCCGCCGCGAACAACCCTGTTTAGCCCTTAAGCGTTATAGACGCTTTCACGAGCCGTCTTAAGTTCGAGCGCCATTCGATCACGAATGGCCTCATCAGTGATTTCGCAATTTGCGGCCGTCAAATCACCTCGTAATTTGCGAAAGACGTCTTCGTCTCCGGGCTCTTCCATATCGGACATAATTACTTCTAGCGCATATTTTTCCGTTTCGGCTTCGGATTTTCCCATCAGTCCAGCCGCCCAATGCCCCAGCGCCTTATTGCGCCGGGCCTCAGCCTTGAACTCCTTCGCTGCATCAAGAACAAACTTGTTCTCATGTGCATTACCGCGGTCGTCAAAAGTCTTCATTTTGTAGTCCTAAAAATAAGAATCTGTCTTTCTCCACATCTATGTACGCCCATGCCGCGCTTCAAGCTGCAAAATCCCCAAAATGTATACGTGAGTGCATTGTTCCGCAGCTATCAAGGGGCTATGGCTCCCCGGAACGGGACGCGAGGGTGACTCGCAAGCCATTTGTCGGAGCCGGATATGAGCCGCCGCAAGCAAATTTATGAAGGCAAAGCCAAGATCCTCTACGAAGGACCTGAGCCAGGTACGCTTGTCCAATATTTCAAGGACGACGCGACCGCCTTTAACGCACAGAAAAAAGCCATCCTCGATGGCAAAGGTGTTCTTAATAACCGCATCAGCGAATTCGTCATGCTCCGCCTCGCGGAAATTGGGATACCAACCCATTTCATCAAACGCCTTAACATGCGGGAACAGCTCATTAAAAAAGTGGAAATCATTCCTTTGGAAGTGATTTGCCGCAATGTGGCCGCGGGAACCATGGCGAAACGGCTTGGCATGGAGGAAGGCACGAAACTTCCGCGGGCTGTTGTCGAATTTTGCTTAAAGCGGGATGATTTGGGTGACCCCCTCATCGCAGAAGAACATATCCACGCCTTCGGCTGGGCCACGCATGCCGAGGTCGATGAAATCATCGCCATGACACTGCGTATCAATGATTATTTACAAGGCATGTTCGCGGGCATAGGGATTAAGCTTATCGACTTCAAAATAGAATTTGGGCGCCTCGATGTTCAACTTGAAAACGGAAACGCCGCTCATCAAGTTGTGTTAGCGGATGAAATCAGCCCTGATAGCTGCCGACTATGGGACCGCGAAACAAATCGGAAGATGGATAAAGACCGCTTCCGCCGCGACCTTGGCGACGTCACGGAGGCCTATACAGAAGTCGCAACCCGTCTTGGGATTCTCAAAGAAGCTAATAATAAATCCGCACCGAACCTCTCGGTCGTGTCTAATGACGATTAAAGGATAAGATGATGAAAGCCCTTGTCTATGTCGGTCTCAAACCCGGCGTCCTCGACCCTCAAGGTCGCACAATTGCACGCTCACTCAATGATCTCGGATTTAGTGAAGTTGAAAGCGCTTTGCAGGGAAAAGTGATAGAGCTCAATCTCGCTGGAGATGATTTGGAGGCCGCTGAAAAACGCGTCACAGCGATGTGCGAAAAACTGCTGGCCAACACCGTCATTGAAAACTATCGCATAGAAATGAAGGCAGCGAAATAAATCATGCGAACGGCTGTCATTAGGTTTCCCGCCTCCAATTGTGATCGCGATGCGGCGGTTGCATTGGAAAAAATCACAGGCACTCCGCCGCTCATAATCTGGCACCGCGAAACCGAGCTTCCAGCTGGGGTCCGATTTGTTGTTATGCCAGGCGGATTCTCTTACGGCGATTATCTTCGCTGCGGCGCTATCGCCTCTCGCTCTCCCATTATGCAAGATATCAAAGCCAAATCCGAGAAAGGATTAGCCGTCGCTGGATTTTGCAATGGATTTCAAATTTTGACCGAGGCCGGCATGCTTCCGGGAGCCTTAATGCGAAACAAAAACTTGAAATTTGTTTGTCGTCCTGAACCCTTAAAGGTCGAAAATAATAAGTCTCGTTTCACATCAAAATACGACTCAAATGCAGAAGTTGTCTTCCCTGTCGCGCATCATGACGGCAATTATTTTGCCGATAAAGACGTTTTAAACCGCGTTGAAAAAGAGGGCCGCGTACTTTTCAGATACGCCAACAACCCCAACGGATCTCTCAATGACATTGCAGGTATCGTCAATGAAGCTGGAAATGTTTTTGGCATGATGCCGCATCCCGAACGCGCAATTGACGCTCTGCACGGCGGCACAGATGGTTTAAACCTCTTTAAATCCATCTTGGAGACACTTTAAGATGGCACGCAAGACATCTGAAATGACACCGGAAATTATTGCCGAACACGGCCTTTCCGAAAGTGAATATGAAATCATCCTCGACCGTCTAGGTCGCGAACCAAATTTGAATGAACTTGGTATTTTCTCGGTGATGTGGTCCGAACATTGCTCTTACAAATCCTCGCGTCGGCATTTGGCGAAATTCCTGACAAAAGGCAAACGCGTCATTCAAGGCCCCGGTGAAAATGCGGGCGTGATAGATATTGATGATGGTGATGCCATCATCTTCAAAATGGAAAGTCACAACCACCCGTCCTATATTGAGCCTTATCAAGGTGCGGCAACGGGAGTTGGCGGCATTATGCGCGATGTCTTTACGATGGGCGCACGTCCGATTGCCCTTATGAACGCATTACGTTTTGGCGAACCAACGCATCCAAAAACGAAAAGCCTTGTCACGGGTGTTGTCGCAGGTATCGGCGGCTACGGAAATTGCGTTGGTGTTCCAACCGTTGGCGGAGAAACGAATTTCCATAAAGGCTATAACGGCAATATTCTTGTCAACGCCATGTGCGTCGGCCTCGCGCGAACAGATAATGTTTTCTATTCCGCCGCTAAAGGCGTCGGAAACCCTATCTTCTATGTTGGATCTAAAACGGGGCGCGACGGCATTCACGGTGCGACCATGGCATCGGCTGAATTTGATGATGATAGTGAAGAAAAGCGCCCAACCGTACAAGTCGGCGACCCGTTCACGGAAAAACTCCTCATCGAAGCTTGCCTAGAGCTAATGGCAACCGATGCAATCATTGCGATTCAAGATATGGGCGCGGCTGGGTTAACGTCGTCATCTATCGAAATGGCGGATAAAGGCGGTGTCGGAATCGAGCTCAATCTCGATAAAGTCCCCCAGCGGGAACCTGATATGACCGCTTACGAAATGATGTTGTCGGAGTCCCAAGAACGGATGCTTATGGTCATCCAACCCGGTAAAGAACAACTCGCCTTTGACGTATTTGAAAAATGGGAATTGGACGTCGCGCAAATCGGTAAAACAACCGACACAGGCCGCCTTGTATTAAAGCATGGAGGCAAGAAAGTCTGCGACATTCCAATTAGCCCTCTCGCCGATGACGCGCCAAATTATGACCGTCCGCATATTAAGACGCCGGCACGGGATGTTTTAAAAGCTGAAGACATCCACGAAACACAAGATTACGACGACGCCTTGCTTCGTATCATAACCTCCCCGGACATTGCTTCAAAACGATGGATATGGGAGCAATATGATCGCCATGTTATGACGGATACGGTCGATAGCAGTCAAAGCGGCGGCGATGCGGCCATCGTTCGTATTCACGGCTCTAATAAAGCCGTCGCAATTACGACGGATTGTACGCCGCGCTATGTACAAGCAGACCCTTATGAGGGCGGAAAACAATGCGTTGCGGAAACTTGGAGAAACCTAACTTGCGTCGGGGCTGATCCAATTGCGATCACCGATTGTTTGAACTTTGGTAATCCCGAGCGGCCTGAAATAATGGGGCAATTTGTCGGCGCAATTGAGGGCATGAACGAGGCTTGTCACGCTTTTGATTACCCCGTGGTGTCTGGTAATGTCTCCCTTTATAATGAAACAAATGGCCAGGCTATCCCGCCCACCCCTGCCGTAGGCGGCGTCGGACTGATCCCTGACCTTCATAAATTTGCGACATTAAAAGGCGCAAAATCTGGCGACACACTGATTTTAATTGGCGAAACGGCCGGATGGTTGGGCGCTTCAATTTATCTTACAGAAATTCTATCCCGCGAAGACGGTGCCCCGCCCCCTGTTGATCTCGAGGCCGAGAAACTCAACGGAGATTATGTTCGCAAGCTCATTCGAAACCGCCGCGTAACGGCCGTTCATGATCTCTCGGATGGCGGGTTAGCCGTTGCGGCTTGTGAAATGGCATTTGCAAGCGGCGTTGGCATTAAGCTCTCTGGTCCTATAGACTGCGCGCGCCACGGCTGGTTCTTTGGTGAAGATCAAGCGCGTTATCTGCTCGCGGTAGAGGAAAATTCCGTAAACCCGATTGTCGCAACAGCGAAAGCCAAAGGCATTTCGGCGCAAATCGTGGGAAAGGTTGGCGGCGATCGCATTCAAGCGATTGGCGCGTTTGACGTTTCACTTGAAAAACTACAGGCCGCAAATGAAGCTTGGTTGCCCAATTTGATGAATGGCGACAGCTAAATGGCCATGCAGGAAGACGAAATCGTCGGCATGATAAAGAACGCCCTGCCCGACGCGATTGTCGAAATGACGGATCTTGCCGGAGATAATGATCACTGGAAAGCTGTCGTCACAAGTGCGGCTTTCATTGGGAAATCTCGAATCGCGCAGCATCAGATGGTTTATGCTGCACTGAAAGGCAAAATGGGCGGTGTTTTACACGCCTTGGCGCTCGAAACCAAAGCGCCGAGCACTTAGCTTCAGCTACGGGGTTGAAAGTCGGGAAGAGTTCCCCCACTTCAGACTCAAATTAGTACAGGATTAACTGACATGTCTGCACAAGAGCAAATCCAGAAAACCGTCAACGAAAACGATGTCGTGCTTTATATGAAAGGCACGCCCGTCTTTCCGCAATGCGGATTTTCTTCAACCGTCGTTCAGGTCTTTGATTATCTCGGCGTGAATTATGCCAGCGTAAATGTCCTTGAAGACATGGAGATTCGGCAAGGCATTAAAGATTTCAATAATTGGCCAACAATCCCGCAAGTTTTTGTCAAAGGAGAATTCATTGGCGGATGCGACATTGTAAAAGAGATGTTCGAAAATGGAGAGCTGAAAGCCATGCTCGTCGAAAAAGGCGTCGAAACAGCCGCTTAGATGGTTCCAAATTCCCTAACGCCGCGTTAAGATTTACCTAACGCGTCAAACATATAATTCCCGAAGTTTCGCTGTGGGGGCAAAACAAACAGGGAGTCGAAGTATGGCGCTTTTCGGCATGAAGATAAAATCTCGTCATGGGGCGAGAACGGGATTATTTCACGTAGAGGGTCTCAACGACCGCACGGCTTTACGGCAACGTAAACAGATGGGTTATTTGCGATCCATTTTCACAGCTATATCACTGCTTTTTGGCGGCGGTATGATTTACGTCGCCATGCATTACATCCCGGCCTTTGTCCAACCACAGAAAGTCGTGAAATTCGCGACGGGGAACACATCTGGAGCCGACACATATGATTTCGACCGGGACTCGAAAGTTCACAAGGTCTTTGGTCCTTATTTACAGCTCTTCCATCTTGACCGCGCTTACCTGAAAGCTGGCCAAAAAATTGAATTTAAATATGATTTACCAAACGGCGCTTATGCCGAAACAAATATTATTCAATGTCAGCGCATTTGGGTTATCGAAGTCTTCAATTGCCGGGTCACAGGACAATATAATTCAAAGACGGATCGGCGAAGCGGCGTTCAATCTTTCGCCTTCAAAGATGATGGATTCTACTATTTCAAAGACCGGGTCGTCGGTGTTCCAGACGGAGAACCCTATAGGATTTCTTGGGAACGCGGACAGTAGCACATAAAAAACCCGCTAAGACCTAGTCGAGCGGGTTTAATTTTATTCTGCGGAGGCTTCCTATCGGGAGTAGAATTCCACAGTTAGGTTTGGTTCCATCACAACCGGATAAGGCACTTCATCAAATGAAGGTGTCCGTGTGAAAGTGGCCTGCATGCCTTTCGGGTCAACCGAAATATAATCAGGAACTTCGCGTTCAGACGATTCAAGAGCTTCAAGAACAAGTGCCATTGTGCGAGACTTCTCGCGGACTTCGATAACGTCACCTTCTTTGCAGCGGTAAGACGGGATATTGACCTTTTTGCCGTTCACAAGAACATGGCCGTGATTAACGAACTGACGCGCGGCAAAAACCGTTGGAACGAATTTAGACCGGTAAACAACGGCGTCCAAACGACGCTCAAGCAAACCAATCAGGTTTTCAGACGCATCGCCCTTCATCCGTGTCGCTTGGTCATATGTGCGGCGGAACTGTTTTTCCGTGATGTTGCCGTAATAGCCTTTGAGTTTTTGCTTAGCGCGCAACTGCGTACCAAAGTCCGAAAGCTTGCCGCGGCGGTTTTGGCCGTGTTGTCCCGGAGGATAGGAGCGCTTGTTCACGGGAGACTTTGGACGTCCCCAAATGTTTTCGCCCATACGGCGATCAATCTTATATTTAGCAGAGTGACGCTTAGACATAGCCTGCGTCCTTTCATGTTTGACGTGGGCCGGCTCACCTCCCATTGAGGCAGCGATTGCAACGGCGGCTCCACACCTTCCCGTAATTCAAGCGCGCTACCTAGCGCAAATTCCCTGCATGTCAACCATGTGAATGCAACCCTCCGAATTCAGTTGGCAGCTCCGCGCAATAGTGACATGGCGGGTTATGGCAACCGCACAACAACAGAGCGCATCTCGTGAGCGCAAGGCCGGACTTATCTCCGGAATGACAGCCTACATCATATGGGGGCTGTTCCCTATATATTTTGTGGCAATGAAGCATGTTCCGGCGCTGGAGCTGCTCGCTTACCGCATAGTCTGGTCAATCCCTTTTGGGTTTTTAATTTTGCTGCTTCGCAAGCAAATTGCGGAAACGCTTCGCGCGCTTGCTAAGCCAAAGACCGTGATATTGCTATCAATTGCCGCAATTGCGCTAGCCGCAAATTGGGGCGTCTATATTTGGGCTATCCAGCAGGAACAAATTTTCCAAGGCAGTTTAGGATATTACATCAACCCCCTTCTTTATGTGTTGGTCGGTGTGGTCTTTTTCAAAGAGACGCTATCACCATTACAAGGCCTCGCGATTGCTTTTGCCTTTATCGGCGTAGCGATTTTGACACTCATGGGCGGCGTATTCCCTGGCATCTCACTCATCCTTGCCGCAACATTTACGACTTATGGCGTAATCCGCAAGCAAGTCGATATTGGCGCAATGCCGGGA
>CAZKHC010000068.1:0-9762 GCA_964552135.1 uncultured Algimonas sp.
CAACGCGGCCAACGATTCTCAATAGAAGTCACAGATACGTTCTAATATATACAATCTGTATAGGCGCGCATGACATCGCCTTTCCAATCACCATTGAATGCAGCAATCAGGAGGTCGGCATTAGATTTTCCAGCTGTAACTTTGGCGTCGAGGTCTTGCAAAAATATGGTCTCATTCTCGCCGTGGGCATTTAGTTTCGCCCGCGCGTTGAGACCGGCGCGCGAAATATCGAGTGCTTGCTTGGCCAAATCATTGACTGTCCCGCCGCGAAATGACGTCTGCAAGCCCTGCGCAGGCACAGTCTCACGCAGTGTTTGGCGCTCTTCAGTGGTCCAATTTTTGACCATATCCCAAGCCGCAGCCAGAGCAGACCCATCATAAAGCAATCCCGTCCAGAAGGCAGGCATGGCGCAAAGCTCATCCCAATGCCCCGTATCACAACCGCGCATTTCAAGAAATTTCTTGAGACGTACTTCTGGGAAAATTGTCGAAAGATGATCTTCAAAATCCTGCATGGTCGCGACTTGGCCCGGCACAACATCTAGCGTGCCATTGAGGAAATTTCGAAAATCCTTACCCGCTGCATTCAAATACTCACCGTCTCGATAGACAAAATACATTGGTACGGTCAGCGCATAATCAACATATTGCTCAAAGCCGAACCCTTCTTCGAAAACAAACGGCAACATACCCGTACGGTCCGCATCTGTATCCATCCAAATCCGAGACCGAAACGATTTATACCCGTTGAGCTGGCCTTCAGTGAAAGGCGAGTTCGCAAAGAGCGCTGTCGCGATGGGCTGCAAGGCGAGGCTAACGCGGAATTTTTTGACCATGTCCGCTTCTGAGCCAAAATCTAAATTCGCTTGGACGGTACAGGTACGAAACATCATTTCGCGTCCCATGGTTCCGACCTTTTGCATATAGTCGCGCATGATTTTATACCGGCCCTTGGGCATAATCGGTACGTCTTCTAATTTCGTATCTGGCCGAAAGCCAAGCGAGAGAAAGCCTGCGCTCATTTCATCTGCGACCTCTTTGACTTCGCGTAAATGCCGCGAAACTTCCGCGCAGGTCTGGTGAATATGCTCTAATGGCGCGCCGGAGAGTTCTAACTGCCCGCCAGGCTCCAGCGACACGGAGGCACCGTTGCGCTTTAAAGCAATCAGATTGCCGTCTTCCAAAACAGGAGTCCAATCAAAACGCTGCAAACCCTCGAGCATCGCTTTAATCGAACAAGCTCCGTCATAAGGAAGCGGCAATTTTTTTGCTTTGCAAAACCCAATTTTTTCATGTTCCGTTCCGACGCGCCAATCTGACTTGGGTTTTGACCCAGAGGCCAAATACTCAATCATTTGGGATTTGGATGTAATCGGCGTGGAATTGGGTGCGGAAGGACCTGACATAGTGGGTCCTGTAAGCCCGCCCCGCTTTGGCGACAAGATGAAAAACTGCATATAGGGTAAAGTATATGTGAGCGCTCAGATCCCGGCTGGTAGATGCATGTGGATGATGTCGCCTGATAGATTGCGGTGGCTAGGAACCCGCATTAAGAGGCGTCTGAACCCAACATCCCTAATGAAGATTAGACACTAAAGATAACAACCATGAAACTCTTACTTATTGGATCTGGTGGCCGCGAACATGCGCTGGCTTGGAAATTAGCAAACTCGCCGCAAGTTGAGACCCTGCATTGCGCGCCGGGAAATGCCGGCATCGCGGACGTCGCAGATATCGTGGACATCAAAGCCGATGACATTATCGGCCTGCTCGCACTCACCCAGCGCGAAGCCTATGACTTTGTCGTTGTGGGGCCTGAACAGCCTTTGGCAATGGGAATCGTGGATGCGCTGCAAGATATGGGCGTTCGCGTCTTTGGGCCGTCTCAAGCGGCGGCGCAGCTCGAAGCCTCCAAAGCTTTCACCAAAAAACTCTGCGATAACTATAACATCCCAACGGCGGGTTACGGCGTCTTTACTGAGTTAATAGAAGCGAAAGCTTATTTGAAAAAAATGAAAGCGCCTTACGTGCTCAAAGCCGACGGGCTAGCGGCGGGTAAAGGCGTGGTCATTCCGGAAACCCTGAAAGACGCCGAGGCGGAGCTCGAAGAATTTTTCTCCGGTAAATTCGGCGACGCCTCCAAAACGGTTCTCATCGAAGAGTTTATGGAAGGTCAAGAAGTCAGCTTTTTCGCGATCTCGGACGGCAAAACCGCCTTGCCGCTCATTGGCGCGCAAGACCATAAGCGCGCCTTTGATGGCGATAAGGGTCCAAATACTGGCGGTATGGGTGCCTATTCTCCAGCGCCTGTTTTCACAGATGAAATTCTAGCAACTGTCATGGAAAAAATCATCCAACCGACGGTTTACGGAATGGCAAAGGACGGTCATCCCTTTGTTGGTGTTTTATTCGCAGGGCTCATGATTACAAAAGACGGCCCGAAGCTCATCGAATATAATGCACGCTTTGGGGATCCAGAATGCCAAGTCATTATGCGCCGCTTGCAATCAGATTTATTGCCAATATTGCTCGCCGCCGAAGCGGGTACGCTGGATAAGGTCGATCCGCCCGCTTGGTTCGATGAACCCGTCGCCAATGTGGTCCTCGCCGCAAAAGGTTATCCCGGTAGTTATAAAAAAGGCACCGTGATTAACGGTGTGGAGACAGCAAATGAACGGAACGGCGTTTTTGTTTTTCATGCTGGAACGCGGCGCGGGACAAATTGCGGGAAATTAAAGTCAAATGGCGGGCGCGTGCTCAACGTCACGGCCTCGGGCGAAACATTGAAAGAGGCCGTGGCCGCTGCCTATGCAGCCGTCGACGATATTAAATGGTCTGCCAAACAATATCGCACGGACATTGCCCATCACGCTTTGAAAGACAGCTAACACTCCAATAGTCGCATTTCGCCTATTGGGAGAGTCCGCTTTTCTAATTCGTTAAGAATGTGTTAATGGGACTGATGACTTATCGATCCCTCCTAACGACCGCCCTCTTCACTTCGCTTGCCATAGGCGCAATTGGCGTCGGAATTTCCGCTTTTGCCCACGAGACGCCAGACGATCCCCATGACGATCATTCAGATTATACGCTGATTCACGCGGGTCACGTAATGGTTGTTCCGGGCAAGAAAGTTCTCACCGACCAGACAATTATTATCCATGAGGGTAAAATCCTCGGTATTGAACCCGAGTTCCTCGAAGATGAAGATGCAACCATTATTGACGGTAAGGACATGTTTTACCTGCCGGGCCTCATTGATAGCCACGTGCATTTGCGCGGTGAATGGAAACCAAATGGACGTCTCGAAACTTTCACAAAAGAACCCGGAGATGTTGCTTTTGACGCGGCGGCCAATGCCAGAAAAACGCTGATGGCTGGGTTTACCGCCGTCCAAGATGTTGGCGGCCCGCCCGAAATAAAAGCCCTCGCCCGCGCAATCAAAGCTGGGAAGGTTCCGGGACCGCATATTCGCGCCTCTGGGAATGTTAGCATTACAGGTGGCCACGGAGAGATGAACGGATTTCGCGCAGATATCCTGGAGCATTTTCAGCGGCCTACAAATTGCGATGGCGCAGATGATTGCCGCCGCGCAACGCGCCTTGCGATTAAGAACGGCGCGGATCTGATAAAAATTGCCTCAACAGGTGGCGTTCTGTCCAACACAAATGCTGGAACAGGTCAGCAGATGACCGATGAAGAACTGGCCGCAATCGTCGACGCTGCGACCTCTATGGGCCGCAAAGTCACCGCCCATGCTCATGGCAAAGACGGGATTGACGCCGCCCTAAGAGCGGGCGTGAAGTCGATTGAACACGGTACCTTTATGGATGCCGAAACAACAAAGCTCTTTAAAGAAAATGACGCCGTTTTAGTCCCAACAGTTTTGGCCGGTATGACGGTCACCAAATGGGATTTCCTCCCTACGGCGAGCTACAGAAAAGCTCAGGCCGTCGGCCCAAAAATGCTCGATATGTTGGCACTGGCGCATAAAAACGGTGTCACCATTGCATTTGGAACTGACACTGGAGTGTCCAAACATGGCGGGAATGCCAAAGAATTCGAATATATGGTCGAAGCTGGCATGAGCGAAACAGAAGCGATAATCGCCGCCACCGTTACAGCCGCCAAGCATATTGAAATGGATGAATTTATCGGAACGCTCGAGCCAGGGAAATATGCAGATCTCATTGGTGTTGACGGCGACCCGCGCGACGACATTACCGAACTTATGGATGTGGATTTTGTCATGAAGGGCGGCATTATTTATAAAGGCGAATAGGTCTTATACATAAGCCGCGCTTTTAACGACTGCAATTGCGGCTTAAGCTACGCGCATGACACAAACAGCGCTTATCATTGGATGCGGAGATGACACAGGCGCAGCGATTGCCCGCGCCTTTGCAAAAGACGGCCTTCATGTCTGTCTCTCCCGCCGCCCAAGACATAGCGATAAATTAGACGCGCTGGCCGCAGGCATCCGAGACAATGGCGGTCAGGCCACACCCTGCCCTGTTGATGCGCGGGACGAAGACGCGCTTATCGATCTATTCAGTCACATCGAAAAAAATATTGGTCCGCTTGAGGTCGTCGTTTTTAACATTGGTGCCAATGTGCGTTTCTCTATCACAGAAACAACCTCGCGCGTTTATCGCAAGGTCTGGGAAATGGCCGGTTTTGCCGGCTTTCTAACGGGCCGCGAAGCCGCAAAACATATGCTCCCGCGTGGGCGCGGCACAATTATATTTACGGGGGCAACAGCAAGTCTACGCGGCTCATCAGGCTTTTCGGCTTTTGCAGGCGCGAAGTTCGCTCTGCGGGCTTTGGCGCAATCCATGGCGCGCGAATTAGGGTCGAAAAATATCCATGTTGCGCATGTGGTCATTGACGGCGCCATAGATACAAATTTCATTCGAGATATTTTGCCCGATGTAGACACCAAACGCGAAGAAGATAAAATTCTCAATCCGGATGATATTGGCGCGACCTATGTCATGCTACACCATCAACCGCGTACGGCTTGGACACATGAGCTTGACCTTCGGCCTTGGGCGGAAACATTTTAGGAGCCCAACATGACGAAGATACTCGAGTTTATTTTCGATTTCGGCAGCCCGAATGCCTATCTCGCTTGGCATGGCGTTCAAGGCGTCTTAGCCCGCACAGGTACAAGCCTTAACATAACCCCCTGTCTACTCGGCGGCATTTTTAAGCTCACGGGCAATCAAGCGCCTTGGATGGCTTTTGCAAATGTCAAAGGGAAGATCGATTATGAACGCCTGGAGATGATGCGTTTTATAAAACTTCATGGCCTAACAAAGTTCAAAATGAATCCGCACTTTCCGGTCAGTACGCTCCTCCTGATGCGCGGCGCAATCGCGGCAAAACAAAACGGTGATTTAGACATTTATGTCAAAACCGGCCTTAAAGCGATGTGGGAAGACGAAGAGAATATGAGCGATCCCGAGGTCTTTTCGAACATCATGACAGCCGCAGGATTGGACGGCAACGCTCTTTTAGCCGCAACACAAGACCCTGCCATTAAAGCCAAACTCGCGGAAAATACGGACGCCGCCGTCGCGCGCGGTGTTTTTGGTATTCCAACCTTTTTTGCTGGCGATGAGATGTTCTTTGGTAAAGACAGATTGGATCAAGTGGAAGCCGCCCTCAGCGTATGAGGTTATACAGCAGACGCCGGTCTTTGAAACGCGCGGCCTAGCATGACCTCAAGCGCTTTTTCGCTGATATGCAATTCACCATCCGCATTTGAGATGCGTTCGATAATATCTGTGATAAATTGGGTATCTGACATCACCGGAAGCTCAGATATCAACGTCTCAAACCAGAGCTTAAAGTCTTCGGAACCTAAAAACATTTTTGCCTGAAGACCCGCACGATTGAGCTCAAACCACAAAAGAAGCTTGGTTTCAGAAATGACCATATCCGAGTTTAGCTGGCTCTGAATAAGATCGGCAGATTCGACAAAAGCTGTGATTTCTTCGGACAGAACCCGCTTATCCGCAAAAATAGATAATGCGATTATTTTGAGAACTGCACTTATTTCGCGACTAAACATTTTCGCCTAAAAATTGGTTGCCCCCGAAGACTCGCGCATAGGGGAAGACTTTGAAGAAAATCTGAATGTAGTCCTGCTTTTACTGAAAAAACTCTATTTTCGGACACCCAATATGGCTCTCGCGCCATTGGCATCTTTCGCAATTTGATTTTTTAAGGCGTCAAAGCTCTCAAATTTTTGCTCTGGCCGGATAAAACTGCGAAATCTCACATCTATAAGTTGGCCATATAGATCTCGGTCAAAATCGAGGAGGTGCACCTCTAGCCGTGCCGCTTCGCCGTCAACTGTCGGACGGCTACCCGTATTAGCAACGCCCGGACGCCAGATATCTTCCCCTTCAATCCGCACTTCCACAACATAAACGCCGAATTTTGGGCGAACGAGATCCGCAAAATCGAGATTGGCCGTCGGGAAATTTATAGTCCGCCCGCGTTGCTGTCCTTGCTGCACAATGCCGTCCACGCGCCATGGCCGAGACAGCATATGCTGTGCATAAAAAACGTCACCCTCTTGCAAGGCTTTGCGAATTTCAGTTGAGCCGTATTTTCCATAATGCTTGTGCAGGCCGACAGGCGAAATCGCGGTGACGCCTATCCCTCGCTCCTCGCAGAGCCGCGTTAGGCTCTCGACATTACCGCACCGGTTTTTGCCAAAGCCATAATCTTCACCGACGACAACATGAGCGATACCTAATCCCCGATGCAAAACCTGTTCAACAAACTCCGTATCATCAAGGTCTCGCAAGCTGTCACTAAAGGGGATTTCATATAAAAATTTGACGCCTAACTCGTCCATAACCTGAGCGCGAATCCGTGCACTCATAAGGCGAAAGGGCGACGCATCTGGTTTAAAAAAACGGTATGGGTGCGGTCGGAACAATCCAATCCCAAGCGGAGCGCCGATCTCATCCGCTACGGCTTGCGCTCGCCCGATAACAGCTTGATGTCCCCGATGCAGACCGTCAAAATTTCCAAGCGCAATGACCGCGCCTTTATCTGCCTTCGATAGGTTTTCGTAAGTCTGAAGCGTTTTCACGCGGCTTAATCTTCGGAAGGATCGTCAGCTGGGCGTTTTTGAACAAATACGCCTGCATCGCCGCGGCAAATTTTCTTACCGTCAACCTCGCAATGACACCGCATTTTCACGCGGCCGGTCCGTTCATTGATCTCGGCCACTTCGGCAATCGCAATAATTTCATCGCCGATAAAGGCAGGTTTACGAAAGCGCAGATTCAGTTCAACAAAAACTGCACCCGGACCCGGCAAATCATTTCCCAAAACCGCGGAAATGAAACTGGCCGATAAAGCGCCATGCGCGATACGGCCCTCAAACCCAGCGGCTTTGGCAGCGGCTTCATCGACATGGATGGGATTGTGATCGCCCGTAATCTCGGCGAAGGTATCAATCATATCTTCCGTAATCGTCGCGCGGGTTTCCGCTTTCATGCCGACTTTCAGGTCTTCGAGGTAATATTTCACATCCATTGGAAGGCCCTTAGCAAAGGCTTTTAAGCGTGGCCACGATAAATCACGAGATTCAACAAATCGTGTGTTTTGGTTAGCCCAGTTTTGGTCCTACCAGTTCAATCCCTACCAATTTAATCTGGGCGCCACGTAACGCGCGCTAACGCCGTGATTTGACAGAAGCATTTTAAACTTATGCTCTGTTTCGCCGTGCAGCCCGTCTTGAATAAAGAGACAATCCATCCCTTGCGCCTGCGCGCCGAGCAAATCCGTGAAAATATTATCGCCAATACAAAGAATACGCTCTGGCGGCGGAACATGGCCCGTGACCTCATCCAGCCACGCCTTACACAGGCGGTAAATTGGCTCATGTGGTTTCCCCGCATAAACCACCTCGCCGCCCATATCCTCATAGACCTTTGCCAACGAACCCCCGCACCAGACGATTTTATCGCCAATTTTCACTTTCATATCGGGATTGGCGCAGACCATCGGCAAAGCTCGCTCACGCGCCTGCCCCAGCAGTTCAATATAATCATCGGGATGCTCATCATCGTCATATGGCCCCGTACAAGAAATAAAGACGGCGCTATCGAGATCGGTAAAATTCATTTCTAGCCCCATATAGAGCCGATCATCACGCTCGGGTCCGATTTTGAAAGCGGGTCCCGGCGCGCGGCGGGCGAGAGCGTCAATCGTCGCATCGCCAGAGGTCACAATCGCGTCCCAAAACTCCCCCGGCACGCCCATACGCGAAAAGGTCTCGGGAATAATGACGCTGGGTTTTGGCGAATTAGAAATAAGGACAACTGGTCCGCGCTCTTTGAAACGCTCGAGCGCTTCGCAGGCCGCATGATGCGGGGTGCGGCCATTATGAATGACGCCCCAAATATCACAGAGCACCGCATCATATTGATCGGCCACTTGGCCAAGGCCAGAAAGAGGTTGAAAACTATCCGTCATAGCTGGGCGTTAGGGCTGAATGGGAGTTTGAGCAAGGCTATTTCGTCTCTTCCCTCAATCCAGCAATATTGCGGTCCCAATCACGACCATCAAATTCAATCCGCCGCGAAACCTCAAGCGTTTCCCCCTCGACGCAGCGCAAATTTACGCTCCAGCTTTCCGGATGGCTGCGCGGTCGGTAGAGCGGTTTTATCCCGCAAGCCCGGCAGAACATATGCACGGCTTGTCCCGTGTTAAATAGATATTCGGTCAAATGATCCTCGCCAGAGAGAAAGCGCAAATCTTTGTGCAGAACGAAAACATGCTCATAGCCCGTCATGCTGCACATGCTGCAATTACAATCCGTCACATCAACCTTGGCGGGCGCGTCAAATTCGAAACGCACCGCGCCGCAATGGCAGCTGCCGGTATGAACCGTCATTTATCCGTTCCGATAGGACTGCCGGGCGGAAGTTTTTTGGCGGGGCTAGACGGCGTAGCAGGCGTGAGCGGACGATCGAGGAAGGTGAAAATACGGTCTGCAATCCAGCTACTGCCGGTATCGCCGCTGGCTTTTAATTCCGACGCATAATCCCAAAGCGCCGAATTTACCGCCATCTTCACGGCCGGGCCCGCGTCGCTTTCCGCAAGGTCCATCAACGCATAGGCAAATCGCGTGCGAAGGGTACGCGCGATCTCGCCGGTGCGTCCGGAGATAGAATGAGACAGGACGGTCTGCCGGGTTGTTTCCAGCAGCTCATCCAAACTGGGGTTAGCCGAATCGCGGCGATGAAATTCGACCAAACGCGCCGCGCGCTGTGGATGCAGCAAGATATCAAATGTCAGCTCCGCCGCCGTATCTGCCGCAGCAACGGTATCAAAAGCTGGATAAGCGGTTTTACGAAAGAGCTCGCGGTCATTATCGGCAAAGGAGAATGTCCCGAGGCTAGGTGTCAAATGGGAGAGAACCTCGTCCGTGAGGTCCAGCGCTTTGGGGTCTATTGTTTTCAATATGGCCTCTAATGCCGCGCGTTGCCTCGCAGGCGGGACGATCTCCGACGCGCCCGCATCGCCGTAAGTAAAGGACATACCGCCAATGAGCTTGCCCGTCGCTGCGGATTGGAAACGATGATACAGATAAATCGGGACAATCGCGGCATTAAGGTCCGATTGCGGACGTCCTTCGGGGAGATTATCTGGGCCAAATTTATTGAGAGCAAAGGCCCGAACCGCCATCACATTTTCAAGACTCGCAATCGGATCATCGCCATTATCCCAAAC
>CAZKHC010000069.1:0-9733 GCA_964552135.1 uncultured Algimonas sp.
TCGTCTTTCAATCTAAAGAAGACTTGGCAATCTAAAGAAGACTTGGCAATTTAAAACAGCGGGCAATTTAAAACAGCGGGCAATCTAAAGCAGAATTGCCAAGCTTCGGGGATACGCTCAAACGGATTTTCGTAATCGCTGTGGCGTGAGACGCGGAATACGTTCAATTTCGCCTGCATTTTCCATGTTCAACTTCACCGTTGTGACATGCCATTTCACTGAACCCAATTTGGCGAGTTGATTACTCGTCAAACGTTCTGCAACCCTTTTCGCCAAGCTTGCAAAGGCCACATGCCCATCTTCCGCATCCTCTAGTTCATCTAAGATGGCGCGCCGAATACACGCATATTTCCACCGCGGGATCCGGGTTGCACCAGTCCGATCTTTCGTCGGAGTATAACAGGTTATTTTATCGTCGTCAGACATCCGCCCTTCCTACTCTTACGTGCATAAACTAATCCTGTATATTTTCCAAATCTGCCTTGCCGATTTCGATTGGCCTGATAGAGCGGAAATATGCGACGTTTTCAGCCCCTTTTATTTACCGCACTCATAGGAACCTTAGGACTTCTATCCGCCTGTTCCGATAACACATCACAGGAAAAAGCCTTTGTTGGAACATGGGTTCAAGAAACGCCCTATTCGATAACCGATCGCGGCATAAATACGACGACAACAAACACTGTCCTGCGTCTGAAACGGAATGGCGAAACTTATTTATCTCGAAATTTAGATATCGTCGGACAAGACTTACCCGATACCGGCGTTAGCGTGAGCGTAGAGCTTCGCGGAAGCTGGGATTTGATCGAAGATCACTTACGCCAGTCGCCAGATACGGTGTTAATCATGCCGCGAAATGACGACCCGGTAACACGTCAATGGGCAGATAAATTACAGACGCAGGCCGAACAGGCCGTTCCGTCTGTGAAGGCCATTATTGCCGCAAATAAAAAACAACTCATTCTGCAAGACTTGGAAACGGGGACGACAGATGTCTACAAACGCAAGTAATCTGCAAACCCCATGATGCGCGGCTTTTATGAGCGCCATATCCTTCCGCGATGTCTCGATAAAGCCTGCGGGATTGGGCCCATTGAAAAACAACGCCAGAAAGTCGTTCCTTTGGCAAAAGGCGATGTCCTTGAAATCGGAATTGGGTCAGGTCTGAACCTACCTCATTATAATCCTGCCCTCGTCACCTCTGTCACAGGTGTGGACCCCGATGCCCATATTTGGGAGCGCAGCAAAAACCGCCGAGAGGCCGCAAGTTTCCCGGTCCGCCGCATAGGACTCTCGGGCGAAGACATTCCGATGGAATCAGATAGCGCAGATACAGTCGTTGTAACATATAGCCTGTGCACAATACCCGACCCAGTGGCGGCGCTAAAAGAAATGCGACGCATTTTAAAACCAAGCGGCGACATCTTATTTTGTGAACATGGGCAGGCGCCAGATTTAAACGTGTCGAAATGGCAAAATCGCATTGACCCTATTTGGTCAAAACTCGCGGGAGGCTGTCAGAGCGGACGCGACATTCCAGCCCTGATAAAACAGGCTGGTTTGACAACACTTGACCTCCATGAAGCTTATATTCCAGGCCCAAAGGTTTTGTCTTATAATTACTGGGGCCGCGCCCAGTAAATTTTAGGGCTTTGCATGCTGTGCGCGCCACTGTGACGGCGTCATATCGAACCAGCGTTTAAAAGCCCGGTTCATGGCCGCTTGATCATTATAAGCCAAATCAATCGCGATTTGCGAGAAACTATGACCCGCCTCAAATTTCTCAATGAAAAGCGCCTTTCGAATCCTATCAATGCGCGGACGAATACCCTCATTGGTTTTAGCCAATTGCGCACGCAGGGCTGCGGAACTAATTCCCATTCTTTTTGCAACAATGTCGGCCGAAACTCGGCCCGTATCAATCGCGCTGCGAATAGCCGCTTCAATCGCGTCCTCGACTGCCTGACCAGCTAATTGCTCACTCAAGATTTTGTCCAATTTAATTCGCGTCAGAGCGAGGCGTTCAGGATTGTGCGTTGTAATTTTCTGTGACATCGCAATTTCTGATAAATGCAGGCAGGGGTATTCTGAAACATGAGTCACTGATGTTTTTAAAATCTCTGAATAGGCGTCAAAATCTTTCTCCGCGACATAGGGTAATCTAACAGAAATTATGTCCTCGCCTGACCCCCAAGACAGCCATCTATAAGCTGTCAGAAAGGAGGCCATAATCATGTCTGTCAGTTGTCGATATCGAACAAAGTCAGAATAATATGGCCTGAAGCACATAAGGTGGGCGCCTCTAGCGCCGCGCATATATTCAACCACTCCCGCATCTATAGCAATTTTTTGATAGAGATTATTTACAATCATAACCTCCTCTAAATTCTCGCAGTAGCCATAAACACGGCCGGTACTCCCGAAGGTTCCAACTCTAAATTTATCGCCCATTCGCAGACCGATATTCCTATCTGACGTAAATTCCGCGGCGGCTGACAGGCACATTTGGAACCTATCTAAACTCAACCGTCCGGACGCGAGGTGCAAATCCTTCTCGTTCACCTCAAGGCTCTCAAGCGCCATAGTCCTTGGGAATCCGAGAGACTCCAAAATATCCAGATTTGCATCCAAGTATCGATAAGAGAGCGACATTTTCACGACAAAACCCCGCCCACATCGTTAAAACGAAGGGAAATTAGATATATTTCTGGTGTAAAATTTGTCATTTTTGGCGGCCCCGCTTGTCGTTTTGATATCATAAGCCCCCAAAAATGACAAATAAAAACCTTACACCCGACAATCTTTTTGAAAAAAATTTCAATATATAATTCGAATGTGGGGCAACCACAGAAATTGCGGCGTATTTTTTTTGAGATTTAATCACAGAGATTTATATTCGCATGCGTGGGCACACGGATCAGGTTTTGCAAAGGGGCACTTCAGCAGTTCCTGATCCAGCCCAACCCCAATTATCGCTTCAAATTAAAACCGAAAAATCTAAGAGGATTTGATCTTAGGTAAATCTTTGAAATTCCCTGGGCGTTTTTCTTTCCTAGAAATCATGGCCTCCATCATCTCTGTGGGTATCAGCATAGACATATTCCAAACGGCGATATTATCCAGCGCGTCCGCTGTGTTATGGTCTCGTGAATAGGTGATAGCGCGCTTACAACCGTAAACCGCAAGCGGCGGTTTTGACGCAATCTCTTTGGCGATTTCCATAACCGCGGCAAGCATGGTTTCTTGATCAGAATAAACCTCATTATAAAACCCGCGCGCCTTACATTCTTCTGCGCCCATTTTTCGGCCCGTATAAGCGAGTTCACGGACAACACCTTCCGGCATGTGATTGAGAATTCGCGGGAAGGTTCCAACATCGGCGGTCATTCCGACGTTGATTTCGTAAATAGTGATAAAACTATCTTCGGTGCCGTAACGCATATCGCAAGCTGTCGTAATATCCACGCCCCCGCCATAACATCCACCTTGAATCGCCGCCAAAACCGGAATGCGGCATTCTTCCAAAGACGAAAGTGAGGCCTGTAGGCGCTGAACATTGCTATAAAATTGCAGTCCATATTGCGGGTGGTTCTTATCCTGCGTGCCGCCAATATCGGTTTGGAACATGCCAATATCTATGCCCGCGCAAAAAACTGGCCCTGTAGACGACAAGACAATCACCCGCGCTTTCGCATTTTCGTCAATATCCCTGACAATTTCGGGCAGCTCTGTCCAAAACTCCGCAATCATCGCATTGCGCTTTTCCGGTCGGTTCATAATGATGTGAGCAATGCCATCAGCGATATCTACGTCGAAACATTTATAGGACATATCAGCCTCCTAAAGCGAAAAGAGATAACCTTTTGACGGCGCACTTTGCCCGTTCAAAAGATCTTTATAATTTTCCAACACAGCGCCAACACCGTCTTGTTTTTCAACCGTCAGCCAGTCTTTGGCAGAATCTAAAAATGGCAGCCACCGCGCGCCAAGATTTTGCGCAAATCCAGCTTGCCCCCAATCCCCGATACGTTGTTTGGCCCTATCCGGCGCAAAGAAAAAAGCGGTTGGGGTTGCCGTTCGTTTTGGCGGCGCTTTCGCGGCCTCTTGCCAATGAGAAATCCCGACTCGGCAGATATAGGTGAGGTTCTCTTCAAAATGGTCTTCAAGCGTTTTTATGACTCTCATATTCCCTGACATATCGACAATGACAGTTTTAACATCGGGGTTCATATCCGTGATATTATCATAGGTGAAAACGTCGTTATAAAATTCTGTGCCGTCAACAAAGTCTTTATTGCCGCCCGACGTCAATCCCACGACGGGAATTTCGCCGCGGGCCTTTAAACAATAGGCCGTTCCAAGCGCCGTTTTGGATGAGGCGGAGAGGAGCAAGACTTGTTCGGCGCCAAAAAACGATTCGTCGGCGAGAAAATCATCAATCAAAAAACTCGTTGTAAAAAGCGGACGCAAGACGGGCTGTAAATCGACATGCGCTGCGTAACTCGGGTCTGCATCCGTAAAACTATAGCCACTATAGAGACCATGCAGCCCCGACCGATGCGCGGCAATATCCGTAAACCCATGCGTTGTTAGCCGCCCAGGCTGCATATCCATTGATTTAGCAATCGGGAAAAATCCGTAAAGATGCGTCCCAACTTCAATCCCCGGAAAGCGCGACTCGCGGACACGGCCATAACCCCAAACTGGCATGCGGCCCTGGCCCTTATCTTGCGTTAAATCATAAGCGGTGGGATCAAAAACGGACCAATACCCAATCTGGTCGCCCGTCACCATATAGGTCACATTATTGGCTGTCAGGGCGAAGGGGCCAATATCGACACGGATTTGCCCGTCTGCGAGACCCCCTTCATCATAATTCACAATGGAGACATCACTAAAGTCAGTTTTATTCACGAGAAGGGTTTGCATATGTCTCTTTCTATCTCACGCTTATTTTAGGCACATGAATTCAAAATATTTTGCCTGTTTCACAGGCAATCAAAAGCTGCCCTTCGAGGCCGGCTTTTCGGTGCTTGTGAATTTTACGGTATTCATCCGAGCTAACGGTTTCAAACATGGTTTTCGCATCTGGGTAGCGGAAAATAGCGGCAGCGTCCCATTCACCTTCGCCCTCTCCAATCAGCCAACTGCCAATTTTGCCGTTAAAAACGGAATGCGCACCATCAATATTCTTTGACGCAACATATTTGCCAAAGGCAGTACCATAGCGCGCATAAGCTTCCGCACCGGAGATATCCTCCCCGTCATGATAGGTCGCACGTTTTTTAAACTTCAGCAGATTGAGCATATAAACAGGCTCCCCGTCGGGGTGATTGGCAAGGAACGCCTTGATTTGTTCCGGTAGAGGCTCAACGGCAATCTCTGACATATATAGTGTTCCTATTTTCTGCACGCATCTTCGCCAGCCGCCAAATGGGCTTAAGGCGAGAAGGCTTGAACTCTGGTTAGAAGGAAGCTCGAACCACCGCAAGCTACGCTATTGCACAGCTATATGTGCGGCGCTGCATGCGCGCGGCCAACCAAGGGGCCCATTGATAAAGCGTTAAATCGGGACTCACTTAATCTTAAACTTAATAGGATAATTAATATTCAAAGAATGATGGGCAAAATAGGATTATCAACATGCGCAATTCAGTTAAATTATTACCCGTGCTGCTCTTAGGATCGGCTTTAGGAGGATGTTCCATGGCAGGAACAGGCGATTATTTCGCCGATGAATATGGTCAAACAAACACATGGGGAAACGGTCAATATAATGCGGCTTCCTGTTGGCAGCCTGAGGTTGCTCCTCAGCCAAATGTCATTGCCCAGCCTGCCCAAAATGCCTGTGGCCAATCAAATTTCATCCAGCCTAATTTTGTCCCGAATTTTGCACAGCCAGTTGCGCCTCAGCCGACATATGTTCAGCCCCCTGTTGCGCAGCCAAACTATGTCTATCCCGGACAAACTCAGGGCGCCTATGTTCCGCCAACATTTGGTGCACATCCTCACGGATTACGCGGCCGCAATAGAGGCGCAAAGGGTCATTTCTACGGCACGCTCGGCGGCGTTAATTACGATCTCGGGGAAGATATTTACGGCGTACAAGGCCGTCTAGGGTATCAGTTTAACCGTTTTCTAGGCGCAGAAGCCGAAGGTTCATTTGGCGTTGTCGATGATACAGACCCGTTAACACTTGTTGGCGGCGCAATCGTCGATCAAACCGTCAATGTCGACACATCCCTCGCCGGGTTTGGCGTGGTTCGCTATCCATTATTTGGCCGTTTAAGTGGGTTGAGCCGTGTCGGATATCACTCATCCGAAGTGGAAGTTGAATTAACAGATGCTGCTGGCGTCCAAGTTCAGCAAGATTTCAACACCGACGGTTTTGCTTATGGTACGGGCCTAGAATACGCCCTCGACCCGAAGACCGCGTTGCGCGTCGATTATACTATTTATGACTTTGACGGACCTGATGCGGAGTCACTTTCCCTCGCGGTTTCGCGAAAGTTTTAAATTCGAATACTGAACCTGCGCGCATTTAGGGCGCAGGTTCACTTTCCTGCTGTGCCCAGAGATGGGCATAGAGGCCCTGCTTTTCCAGTAACGCCACATGCGTGCCGCGCTCAATAATACGGCCCTCTTCCATGACAAATATCTGATCCGCCCCAATAATCGTCGTCAGGCGATGTGCAATCACCAGTGTTGTACGGTTCGTCGCAATCCGATCAAGCGCCGCTTGAATGTCGCGCTCTGTAGCGCTGTCGAGCGCAGAGGTTGCCTCATCTAAAATCAAAATTGATGGATTTTTCAAAAGGGTCCGCGCAATCGCAACGCGCTGCTTCTCTCCGCCTGAGAGTTTAAGCCCTCGCTCACCGACGCGTGTGTCATATCCGTCCGGAAGGCCGGAAATGAAATCATGGACCTGCGCATCGCGCGCGGCCGCTTCAATTTCAAACTGGCTCGCGCCGGGTTTTGCATAACCGATATTATAGCCAATCGTATCGTTAAAGAGCACCGTATCTTGGGGAACAATCCCGAGCGCGCGGCGGACGCTGGATTGCGTCAGATCTTTCAAATCATGCCCGTCTATCCGGACATGACCTGCAGAAATATCATAAAAGCGAAACAATATGCGAGACAGGGTAGATTTCCCCGCCCCTGTCGGACCAACAATCGCGACCGTCTGTCCCGGCTCAATGGTAAAATTAATACCCTTCAAAATCTCCCGCTCGGGGTCATATTGAAACGCGACATCCTCAAACGCCAAATGTCCGATAACGGGCGGCAAATCCTGCGCATGCGGCGCGTCTAAAATTTCCGGACGGCGATCCATCAAGGTGAACATGTTTTCCAGGTCCGTCAGGGCTTGTTTGATTTCTCGGTAGGCAAAACCGAGAATATTGAGCGGACGGTAAAGCTGCATCATCACGAGCGTGACCGCTGTAATATCGCCAATGGTCATATCCCCGCTATTTAAAATTCCATTTGCAGCCAAGAGAACCACAGCCACCAGCCCCAAATTCATAAGGAAACTTTGCCCGATATTTACCGTCGAGAGTGAGGTGCGAGAGCGAATAGCGGCTTTCATATACCCAGCCATCGCGCCGTCATAGCGGCGCGTTTCAAAGTCTTCCGCCGAGAAATATTTCACCGTCTCATAATTTAGCAAGCTATCAACGGCTTTTGCCGCTGCCTCATTATCTTGGCGGTTCATATCGCGGCGAAACTTTAGCCGCCATTCCGTTGTGATAACCGTAAAGGCCACATAGGTCACGACAATCACAATCGCGACAACCGAAAATCGCCAATCAAAGGCCACCGCAAAAGCCACTGCAACAATCCCTAATTCTAGGAATGTCGGACCAATATTAAACAGTAGAAAACGGAACAGAAAATCAATCGATTTGACGCCTCGCTCGATGATGCGGTTGAGCTTCCCCGTTCGCTTTTCCAAATGATAGCGCAGCGACAGACGATGCATATGCCCAAAAACGGAGGTAGCAACGGACCGCTGAGCAAATTGCGCGACCGGGGCAAAAATATATTCACGGCCTTCGGCAAAAATGGTCGAAATCAATCGCAAGCCGCCATACCCAAGCACCAGCATGAAAATAAAAAATGAGATTTGCTGCGGCACTGTGGCCGAAGCCATTTCAATCTCGTCAATCGCCCAGCCCAATAAAAAGGGAGAGCCCACAATCACAAATTTACTGGCGACGGTCAAAAATACGGCCAGCAGGGACCGAATTTTAAATCCTATATTTCCAGCGGGCCAAAGATAGGGCTTGAGACGCCGTAACCCCAAAAGCTGCTGAAAGATGCCGCGGTCCGGCCTTTCGTCTTTTTCCGCATTTTTTCGGGTCGGTCTCACGCGCCTCATGTGGCTGCTGTAAACCAGATGTCAACCAAAGTCTGAAACGGGATGTCAACCACAGCATGATAGTAAAACGCCATAAGAACGAGATAGGTGGGATAAGACGTGACGCAGTTGGACAGACAACATTGGGATGAACGCGCTTTGGACGCGCAGCACGCAAATCTGCGGCGCCCAGAGAAACATATCATCCCTTCCCTGGCCCGCGGAGAAGATAGACGTGCAGCCAAACGTCCTGGACATGCAGATTGGCGCGTCAACCCGCGTAGCTATCGGTTCATTGGCGCGATCTTCGATCCTCTGACTCCGATGCAAACGCTGGCGCGGGCAAAATGGATGACCGATAGACATGGCTTCCGTTTTATCGTGACCCCAAATGTCGACCATCTGGTCCGCGTCGCGAAAGAGCCCGAGGTTTTTAACCCGCTTTATGATGCTAGTTGGCTGTCAGTCTGCGATTCGCGGATTTTGGAACTCCTCGCCAATTTCTCTGGTATCCCGCTAAAGGCTGTGCCTGGGTCCGATTTAACTCAACAGCTTTTTGATAATGTGATCACCTATGATGATAGCATCACAGTTATCGGGGCAGATGATGAGATTATTGAAAAGATGAAATCACTCTACGGCCTAACGAAAATCAATCATTATGAACCGCCATTTGGTCTCCGTCATAAACCAGATGAAGTCGCAAAAGCCGCCGAGTTTATCGCGGCCAACCCAGCGCGTTACGTCTTTATTTGCGTCGGCAGCCCGCAGCAGGAAATGATTGCAAAGGCGTGTTTGGACCGCGGCGACTGTGTCGGGCTTGGCCTCTGCGTTGGGGCCTCCCTCGAATTTCTGACAGGCCGTGTGAAACGCGCCCCAAAATGGATGCAACGCAGCCGGATAGAATGGCTCTTTCGCCTCGCCAGCGAACCAAAACGCCTTTGGAAGCGCTACCTCATCGAAGGCCCGAAGATTTTCTGGCTTTGGATGAAATGGTCCGTGAAACGCAAACAAGCGTAAACTGCCACGGTTCAGGCCTGTATTAAGCCTGTGAAAGCTCCTAAGCCTCTCTTGCTTTGCACGCTCGGCCCCTCCACATATCAGCAGACGGTCGCTGCGGGTTGCGTGTATGCACTAATCCACCGGACCTTACTATTCCTTCGGGAGCTGGCTCTGTTCGGATCGTGGTTCGTTTAATTCCGGCGCCCACCTCAAACTGAGGTCACGAGGATTCTTAAGCCTGCACGGGCATCGTGGTAGCCGTCACATATTTTTGCGGGTTGCCGCCTACCGACCCAACCCGCGCTTTATTTGCAGGTTGCCGCCTCTATTGAAATTGATTTCAACTTCAACGAACCGACTCTACACCCG
>CAZKHC010000070.1:0-2023 GCA_964552135.1 uncultured Algimonas sp.
TATGGCACTGAACACTGATCAAATTTCGCGCTATGCTCGCCACCTGACGTTAAAGGAAATTGGCGGGCCGGGGCAGAATGCTTTGCTGGCGGCGCGGGTCGCCATTGTCGGCGCGGGCGGGCTCGGCGGGCCTGCGGGGCTTTATCTGGCGGCCGCAGGTGTGGGGCGCGTCACCATCATTGATGACGACATTGTCGAAGCGTCAAACCTGCAGCGCCAAGTGCAATTTACCCATACGGATATTGGCATGGGTAAGGCGCAAATTATGGGCGACACGTTGGAGGATTTAAATCCAGATTGTGTGGTCACACGGGTCACTGCGCGGCTAACCGCTGATAGCGCCGAAGAGATGCTATCGGGGCATGATGTGATTTTGGACGGGACCGATAATTTCGCCGCGCGCTTTGCAATTAATGCGGCGTCGCGGGCGCTGGGCATACCGCTGGTGTCGGGGGCGCTGGGGCGGTTTGATTTACAGCTCGGGGTGTTTAACGCACGGCCCGAGTCCCCCTGCTACCGCTGCTTCGTGCATGAAGCGCCGGACATAGAGCAAGACTGCGCGGTCCACGGCGTGCTCGGCGCGATGGCGGGGATGGGCGGCTCTATGATGGCAATGGAGGCAATAAAGCAGATTACGGGCGCTGGGGATGTGCTGGACGGGCGGCTCTATCTGTTTGACGCCCTGCGCGGGGACGGGCGGACCCTGCGTCTATCGAAAGATCCCGACTGCCCCGTTTGCGGGGGCGGCCAGAGTTAAGAAATTGGCGCGCGTCATAAAACGCGCGCCTACGCTTAAGCTTTGGGGAATAAGCGAAACACTTAGCGGCGGCGACGGCGAGCGGGCTGTACGCGGATGGGCTGTACGGTGCCAAAGCCGGAGTTAAATCCGCCAAAACGGCTCCGGGTAAAGCCAAAGGAGCGATTGCGAAGCGCGCGATCAAAAATGCGGGCGCGGTAATCTTCAATCGCCAGCTCGCGGCGCTGAAGGGCATTGGCGCGAAGGCTCGCGCGCTCTTGGGCTGCAATTTGGCGCTGCGCAGTTTGTTGGTTGATTTTCGCGACTTCGATTTGCGCTTGTGCTTGGCTCAATCCGCGCGGGATAGAGGAGAGCGCTTGGTGGCGATAGACTTGAACGCCGCGCTCACAGGTCACGGCAAAGCTGCCCTGCATCGTGCCGCATTGGGCAGAGGCAGCAGCTGGGAGGGCAATCGCAGCCGCAAATGTAGCGGCAAAAATTTTCATGCGGGTCATAGGTTACTCCTGTTTGGAATTAACCTCTCATTAACCCCGCCTGTTAAGCAATCGCTTGCGCCTCGACGGGGAAATTAACCATATGGCCTCTCGCGGCGGGTTTACGAAAAGGGTCATAATGTAAGTGAATTGGCCGCAAGTGTTTCATAATGAGGCAAACAGACCTCCAGAAGAGAAGAATGAACATCTTGAATGTCCGGCAAGCTTTTGGAAGGCGGCGGCCCAAATCCCGTCGACGCCCAGACGGTTTCATACCACCAAAGCGCCCAAGCTCCATCCTCGGGGCGCCGGCCTGCAGGCCAAGAGAGCATGGCTGGATCGAAGGGAATATCGATGGCAGCGCATAGGGCTCGAAGCGCCGCCTCTGGGTTTTCCAAAATTGTCTCACTATGGATAACGGGCGGCTGTCCGAGGTCATCCCAGAGGCGAGCTTGCGCGGCAAAACCAAGATCATCTTGCGTAAACTCTGCCCGGGATTTCGCGTAGCTGGCGATGACGCGTTGTGGATGTCGCAAAAGAAAAAAATGTTTAGCCTGTTTCATCCACGCTTTTGGGAAGTCTGGTAACATATGATGCGGCATATGTTTCTGGAAGGAATAAGACTTCTGGGTTTGAGACAAACAGATTTGTTCTACCTTTTTTGGATCGCTTTCATGGGCCGCCAATGTTTCTTTTCGCCCCGGATGGGCCTTGCCCGTGGCCGCTAGGAAAGACGCAAAAAAAGGCTCGTCCAGAACTTCGCAATCGGCCCGTGCGCCAAAACTGCGCATCA
>CAZKHC010000070.1:2123-9519 GCA_964552135.1 uncultured Algimonas sp.
GTATCTCGATGAATCAAATCCAGATAAAGCGATTGCAGCCGTTCCACCATTGGTCCGCGTTCTCCGCTTCCAATTTTGCGGCCATCAATTTCGCCGACAGGCGCAAGGCCCGCGAAGGTCCCCGTTGTGAAAGCTTCGTCAGCGCCATAACATTTTGCGAGAGGAAAATTACGCTCAAAAACGGGGATGTCACTTGCGCGGCAAAGGTCAATGATCTTCCCGCGCGTAATCCCGCCGAGACAGTAATCGCCAGTGGACGTCCAAACTTCGCCTTTGCGCACAATGAAAAAATGCGTCGAATTACAAGTCGCGACAAAGCCTTGCGGGTCAAGCATAAGGCCTTCGTCGGCCCCCGCTTTGATAGCCTGAATACAGGCCGTGACACAGTTGATCTTGGAATGAGAATTCAGTCCAGGGTCTTGGACATCGGCCCGCCCTCGCCGCACGGAGACGGTATAAAGGCGCTGCGGCCGCGCGGCCGTCGCGGGGTCCACGGTTTTGAATTCAGGGGCGATGACAATTGTCGGCTCAGAGATCACAACCCGCGGGTCTTGATAGGGCGTCGAGCGCAAACCGCGCGTGAGCATCAGGCGAATATGGACCCCTTCGGTCATATCATTGGCCGAGAGTGTCTCGTAAATACGGGCGGTGAGGTCAGCTTGCGAAAGACCAATATCAATATCGAGCGCTGCGGCCCCTTCCCAGAGGCGGTCAAGATGATCGGTAAGAAAGGCTATGCGGCCTTGGTGAACGCGCAAGCCTTCCCAAACACCGTCGCCAAGCATGAACCCAGAGTCAAAAACATTGACGACCGCCTGATCGCGCGAAACCAATTTCCCGTTCAGATTAAACAGAACCGACGCATTGCGCGCATCAGGCACATAGGCATGGGTGCCAAAACTCATGGACCTACCCTCGCCTTAAATGTCGCCTCCAAGCGAACGCCAGGTAGCTGTGACCATAAACGGCTTTTTAATGAAGCTCTCCAAATGGGTCATGTCTTCCAGAGGGTCAGCGGCAACAATCGCTTCCAAGCTTTCGCCCGCATCCATGCGCGCTTTTACGCGGTCATGAATGGCCTGCAAAATCTTGATGGACTCGCCAAGTTCGGCCTTTGTCGAAAGCGGCCCATGACCCGGTATAATTTTCGTATTATCATCCGCCAAATCATAGGCAATTTGCTGGGCCTTAATCATGCCTTGGATCGAACCGCCACTATCCACATCGACAAAAGGTAACATGCCTTTGAAATAATTATCACCAAGATGAATGATATTGGCGTTGGAAAAATGTACAATGGAATCCCCGTCGGTATGAGCGGACGGAATATGGATTGCGTGGACTGCGTCGCCATTGAACCAGAGCGTCAATTCATCGGAAAATGTCAGGGTTGGCCAAAGCGCGGCGTCGCGAGCCGCTTGCTCGCGGCCAAAGGCTTTATTCTGATAGGCCGTTCCCATACGCGCGCGCACATTATCATGCGCAACAATCGTCGCGCCAACGGCTTTCAATTCGACATTCGCGCCTGTGTGGTCGCCGTGATGATGCGTGTTCAAGACATATGAAATTGGCTTATCGGAAAGCGTCGCAACAACGTCGATAATCTCTTGGCCGAAACGCGCAAATTTATCATCTATCATATAAACGCCGTCAGGGCCTGTGCTCACACCGATATTCCCGCCGGGACCGACTAACATGTAAAACCCTCCACCCAAATCTTGGCTCGTGATATTTGGCTTTGCGGGCGCTTCCGCAGGTTTTTTCTGCGCCGCTTCTGCCTTAGGCGCAGGTTTTGGTTCGACAGTCTCAGCAACGGTTTCAGCCCCTGAACAAGCTGCCAAAAGAAGTGTGGACGCAAGAAGAAGCTGTTTCATGAGGGTTCCTAAGATGCGATTTGAAAACTAGCGCCCGGAGGCAAGACACGATTGGGGGCAGAATGATGATCCTTCATCGCTTGAATATTGATAAGTACCAATTCTCCCATTTCCCGCCGACTTTCATGTGTCGCGGAGCCAATATGGGGACTGAGGATGACATTGGGTAAGTCGAGTAGATCTGGATGCGCGCGAGGTTCGTTCTCATAAACATCCAGACCTGCACCAGAAATTGTGCCGGATTTTAGCGCCGCCGCCAAAGCCGCTTCGTCGATAACCTGACCGCGCGATGTGTTGATAATATAGCTATCGGGACGCATCTTCTTCAGGCGCGCAGCATTTATCATATGATATGTTTTAGGTGTCGCAGGGCAATGAATTGAGAGGAAATTCACGCGCTCCAACATCGTATCCAAATCGGCGTGCCAAGTGGCCGCAAGGCTTTCCTCTATACCCATCGGAATTCGGCGGCGGTTGTGATAATGAACATCTAAGCCAAAGGCAGTTGCGCGGCGCGCCAAAGCTTGACCAATTCGGCCCATTCCCAAAATACCTAACGCTCTGCCGCGAACACGATGCCCCAACATATGGGTTGGGCTCCATCCGGTAAATTCTCCCGCTCTCATCCGGCGATCCCCCTCGACCAATCGGCGCGGCACAGCCAGAATAAGCGCCATAGCCAAATCCGCCGTGTCCTCCGTCAATACGCCGGGCGTATTGGTCACAGGGATACCTTTTTCATGTGCCGCAGCGACATCAATATGGTTGGTGCCAGCGCCAAAATTAGCGATTAGTTTGAGGTCAGCGGACGCATGAGATAAAATTTCGGCATCTATCTGGTCCGTCACGGTTGGAACAAACACATCGCAATCGGAAATCGCCTTGGCAAGTTCAGCTTGCGTCATGGGCGTATCATCTGCGCGCAACACCGTTTCAAACAAGTCGGCCATGCGCGCTTCTATATCCACCGGTAGGCGGCGCGTGACAATAACCTTGGGCTTGGACTTCATAAGCGCAGTTTTGGACCGAGAATCGCGAAAATGCAATGCAGCAACCATCACGAATTAGCCATTGGTTAACCAAATCAACGGCAAACCTGAGAATATGCGCAAGATCATGCTTTCTCTCGTCACAGCAACACTCTTTACGACCCCCGCCTTCGGGAAGGATGGGGTTAAGCGAGTCGTGGAAGCTATCCCGGCTGCGACCACGTCTGACCTCTATCGCGTGAGTGCAGACAAAACGCCATCAGGGTTTATTGTCCCTCGCTTCGTGAGTTTGAAATTTTCCAAAGTAAACGGACGCACAGGCCCCAGCCGGGACCACCCGATTGCATGGCAATATCAACGCCGCGGCCTACCGCTAATGATAGTGGCCGAAACAGAGATGTGGCGAAAGGTGCGTGATATTTCAGGGGACGAAGCGTGGGTGAGAAAACCAGCCCTTTCGGGTGCGCGAACCGTGCTTGCTCTGCAAACGACGTCTATTCGAACGCGGCCAAATGCGAGCGCGAGAGAGATCGCCCGCTCCGACCCGAAAGCTCTTTTGCGCCTGCAAGACTGCCGCGATGGATGGTGCGAAGTGAAATCAGAGTCCGGCCTGAAAGGTTGGGCGAGACAGGATATGCTGTGGGGCGCCTCCCGCCCGTAAGCGAATTTATAAAGCGCCTTTAACTTTGCGCTAAATATCGTCCAGCGACTGCGTCCAGCATCGCCATACGTTTTGGGTCTCTCGCATCTGGCGCCGTAATTATCGCCACATCCAAATTTGTCTCAATACCGAGAGGTGATGTCGTTCGCGGCGTATTTTGCAATGTTTTGATAAGCTCCAAAACAGCCTTTTGCGCGGCCGTCGAATTTTTTTGCATCACGGCAATAACGCTCGCGACATCCACAGCGCCGTGGTCTTCATGCCAGCAATCATAATCCGTCACCATCGCCATTGTCGCATAGGGAAGCTCGGCTTCGCGCGCGAGTTTGGCTTCGGGCATATTGGTCATGCCAATGACATCACATCCCCATTGTCGATAAACGTGGCTTTCGGCTTTTGTTGAAAATTGCGGACCTTCCATCGCCAAATATGTCCCGCCTCGATGAACATTTGCCCCTGTGGCACTGGCAGCATCTGCGGCAAGGCCCGAGAGACGCGCGCAAATTGGGTCGGCTGTACTGACATGAGCGACACAACCTTTTCCGAAAAAGCTCTTTTCACGCTTGAAAGTTCGGTCAATGAATTGATCGACCATAACAAAATCGCCCGGCGGGTATTGTTCTTGAAGGCTCCCGACAGCGGAGATGGAAAGAACATCCGTGCAGCCGCTACGTTTCAGCGCATCAATATTAGCGCGGTAATTCACATCGGATGGCGACAGCGCATGTCCGCGGCCATGACGCGGCAAGAAGCGCAAACGCACACCGCCCATTTCAGCGAATAATATGTCGTCGGACGGCTCGCCCCAAGGCGTATTAACCGACACCCATTCAGGGTGCTCGAGCTCCGGTAAATCATACAGGCCGGAGCCGCCTAATATTCCAAGGGTCCAGTCAGTGTTTTTAGAGTGTGTCATAGACCTGTCCTGCAAAACAAAAAACCCGGCTGCAAGGGCCGGGTTTTCAAATTCATGTGTTTAAAGCCTAATGCTTCACATTTTTCCAAACACGTTTGTAGGAGAAGAATAGCAGAATAGACAAAATAAGAAGATATATCATTGTCATCAGACCCAGGCTCTTGCGCTGTTCTAATTTAGGATCCGCCGCCCAAGCCAAAAATTGGGTTACATCGGAGGCCATTTGCTCAACCGTTGCGGCTGGCGCATCGATCGTTTTAATCTCTCCATGATCTTCATATTCGATGGGTTCATATTCGACCTGATCAGCAGACAACGGAGGCGCCATCGCAATTTTCCCTCCGTCCATAACGGGATTAAGATATAGGCCTTCTACAGGATCTGGTGAGGTATATGCTACAAGCAGATTATAGACATAATCGGCTCCGCCAGCGCGCGCTTTAACCATGCTGGATAAATCTGGCGGCAAGGACCCGGCGTTAGAGTAACGCGCGGCAGCTTCATTCGCGAATGGCTCTGGGAAATAATCGGCGGGAATACCCGTTCGATCAATCTCATCTCCAGTATCGGAATCAATATCGGAAATCGTCCAATCTGCGGCGAAATTCTTTACATAGGGATTATCACTCGGATTTGGATAATCTTCCAAATAAAAGGGTCCGCCTTTATCGCCTAAATGCCGAAACGCCATATATTTGAGACCGTGACATGACGCGCAGACTTCGCGGTAGACTTGATATCCGCGCTGCATAGCCGCGCGATCATAGGTGCCGAAGGCTCCTTTAAAGGACCAATCCGGATGCTTCATTTTATAATCGCCAGTTCCGCCGCCGCCCGCTGCGAAGGCCAATCCACTCACGGAGGCAACCGCGACGATTGCGCCGAGGATAAGAGATTTTGATGTTTTGAACGCCATATCTATGGAGGTCCTATAAACAAAGAAGATTGAAGGTCGACATCCAGCTATTCCGCTGGAGCCAATACGGGGTCTGGCTTATGATCGCCGAGAACAGCTTTCGTAATCGAGTCTGGCCGTTTCAGCGGTTTTTCAACCAAGCCCAGTATGGGCAAGATGATCAAGAAATAAGCAAAATAATAAATCGTCGCAATTTGGCTGAGGCGATAGAAAGTTATACCTGCGTCTTTGCCCATAGGAATGGCAACATCATCCGGCGTCCCTGCGCCGCACCAGCCGAGAATGAAACAGAAGAAGATAAAGAATCCAAAGAACCAGCGTGCAATCGGACGGAAGCGCATAGAGCGGACCTTATGCGTATCCAGCCAAGGCAAGACAAAGAGTACAACAATGGCAAAGAGCATTAGTAAAATACCAAATAGTTTGGACGGCACAGCGCGCAGGATGGCGTAGAAAGGTAAGAAATACCATTCCGGTACAATATGCGGAGGCGTCTTTTGTCGGTCGGCTTCAATATAATTATCGGCATGCCCGAGCGCGTCTGGCAGATAGAAAAGGAAGAACGCAAAAATCAGCAAGAAAACCGCAATCGCAAAGGCATCTTTCACCGTGTAAAATGGGTGGAATGCTAAAGTATCTTCTTTGGTTTTCTCCGAAATACCAATCGGATTATTCTGGCCCACATGATGAAGCGCCCAAAGATGCAAACCGACTAGACCCGCAAGAACAAAGGGAAGCAAATAATGCAGCGCAAAGAAACGGTTTAGCGTCGCATTATCAACGGAATATCCGCCGAGCAGCCACTCTTGCAGGCTCTCGCCGACAACGGGAACCGCGCCAAAGAAGCCGGTAATCACGGTTGCGCCCCAGAAAGACATCTGTCCCCAAGGCAATGTGTAGCCCAAAAAGGCCGTTGCCATCATAATTAGGTAAATCGCACAGCCAATAATCCAAATGACCTCACGCGGCGCCTTATAGGACCCGTAATAGAGTCCCCTGAACATATGCATATACACGGCAAGGAAGAACATCGACGCGCCAACGGCATGCATGGATTGAAGCAGCCAACCAAACGGTACATCTCGGCGGATACGCTGAACGGAAGCAAAGGCTTTGTCGACATCAGCGACATAATGCATCGCCAAAATAACGCCTGAGAGAATTTGTACAACAAGGCAAAGGGCAAGAATGCCGCCAAATGTGTACCAATAATTCAAATTCCGCGGAGACGGGTATTGCATATAGTCTACGCCCATACGGATGATCGGCAAACGCTGATCCATCCATTTAGTGGCAGCATATTTAGGTTCGTATGTGGAAGGATGTCCGGCCATGTCTCTATCCTACCTTAATGACGTTTTCAGTGAGGAAGATATAAGGCGGGATTTCCATATTCTTCGGAGCAGGGCCTCTACGGATTCGGCCTGATGTATCGTAATGGGAACCATGGCACGGGCAGTACCAACCATCAAAATCACCCGCCTCTCCCACTGGGACACAGCCAAAGTGCGTGCACACCCCGACCATCACAAGAAATTCTGGGCGCAGGTTTCCGTTTGCGTCAGGAACGAGGCGCTCATCATCCGTTTGAGGATCAGGACAATCTGTGACGTCCGTTTCAACCGCCTTCGTAATTTCAGCCTTTGTACGATGACGCACGAAAACAGGCTTTCCGCGCCAAAGCACTTTAAGCTGCTGGCCCTCAGCGACTTTGGAGATATCAATTTCAATCGAGCCCGCGGCTAGCGTATCAGCCGCTTTGCCCATTTGCGCGACTAGGGGCCAAGCTAGCGCGGCAGCGCCCGCCGCAGCGGTTGTACCGGTTGCAAGAAAGATAAAATCGCGTTTGGAGCCATCTTCAAGCTCTTTATCGGCGTGAGTAGCGGGGATGTCGGACATGTGGTCGTCCACTCCTTATTCGTCTTGTTTCGTCTTGCCTAAGGCGAGTCTGTATAATCGCGGCTGGCTTTAGACTTATATAATACGGATTGCCAGCCTGTTTTCGCGGCATTGCGCCGCAATTTGGGGATGGATTACAGT
>CAZKHC010000071.1:0-9484 GCA_964552135.1 uncultured Algimonas sp.
GGGTACAGCGTATCAAACATAAGTAGCTTTCTTAAACACTCATCGCTCTTTCCCACCAAGAAGATCGACGATATCTAATTTTATGAACTAGTGATTTTGACCCCTCACACAACTCACTAATCTCACCATCTTTTGGTAATAATGAAAATACGTAAGTTTGAGTTTTTATCGGTGCATTGTAAAAATATAAACTTAACCTACCCATGCCATCATTTTTATAAGTGCAAGATGAGTTAGATGATGAACAAGACAGATTTTCACCATCATAATTTTCAATTTTTACAGTAATCTTCAACAGGCACCCATTTTTTGAAAGCTGTTTTTCTGAATATTCAAAATAACTAAAGCCTTCCATACTTATTCGTTTATTATTTTCTCTCAAACCAATTTTCGCATATATTTCATAAGGTCCTATTTTAATCGTTTTATATTTTCCTGCTAGAAACGTATCTTTACTCATCGGGATAAAAGGTAGAGCAACAACACTTATGACTATGAGTAACAGAATTAGGTTTATTATTTTTCTATTATCAAACATAATTCGGCTCTTTCCCGCGAATATGATCGACCACCGCTTGCACATTTTCAATCTTCACATCGGGCGTGACTCCGTGTCCGAGATTGAAAATATGCGGACCGCCAGCGGCATCTCTTAAAACCGCTTCAACGGAACGATAAAGCGTGGTTCCGCCAATTCGCAATGCCAGCGGATCGAGATTGCCTTGCACAGGCATACCCTCTGGCAGGGTCGCGCGGAAGTCATCCAGCGGCATTTGCGTCCCCGCTGCAATCGCGGTGATACCCGTTTCATGCGCGTAGCGTATCGCGTTAAGACCTGAGCCGCGCGGAAAACCCATGATCGGGGCATCAATCCCTGCGGCGCGAACCCGGGCTATAATATCTCGCGTTGGGTTTATCACGAGGCGATCGAATAAGTCTGGCGCGAGCCCTTCCGCCCAGCTTTCAAAAATCTTCAGAACATTTGCACCCGCTTTGGCTTGGCCGATTAAATAGTCTGCCGTGCTCTCAACGAGCGCCGCGAGAAGATCGCTCATCGCTTCCGGATTTTCATAAGCAAAGCGTTTTGCAATTTCCTTATTCGGACTTCCCTTCCCTTCAATCATATAGGTCGCCACAGTCCAGGGCCCGCCTGCAAATCCAATCAAGGCCTTATCCTTTGGCAGATTAGCGCGAACCCGCGCTACAGTCTCCCAAACAGAATTGATCCGATCTGCCGCCCCATTAATCGTGAGCTGGGAAATCCCATCCACATCAATCGGTTCAAGCACCGGACCTGTGCCTTTCAAAAACTCAACCTTTCGTCCCAAACCAATCGGGATAAGGAGAATATCTGCAAAGAGAATTGCGGCGTCCATATCATAACGGCGGATCGGCTGTAGCGTGACTTCGGCGGCCTTATCCGGGGTAAAGCAAAATTCGATGAAATCTTTGCAGGTCGCGCGGATTTCGAGATATTCAGGCAAATGGCGTCCTGCCTGACGCATCATCCAGATTGGCGGCGTGTCAGCTGTCTGCCCGTTCAGAACATCAATCAATTTCATGGAAGTCACACTTGCTAAGCTTTAATATTATGAGGGTCATAGGCTTTCCCCCATATATATCCAAGCCTTCCTTATTCCTCTCTAAAAAGAATCTAAAAATAGAAGAAGATGTAGAGCCTGCACATATGTGGAGGAGTTAACCTTTTGTTAGGAGAGTTTAATATCCTCAAGGGTAAATGGGAGTGGAATTTCATCCTAATGTGAGTAATCCCTATCTTTATAAATAGGACAATAAGCCAATTATTCAGTATTTACCCAGATTACACTATGGATAAAATATAGGACAAATCTCTGTATAAATTTTATCCCCGTCATACACAATGTTAATGCGATGCGCCTAAGGCTGTGGATGTTGTTTGTGAGTTACTTAAAATCATACCCGACTCTCCATTGAGTTT
The DNA here is from genome assembly GCA_964552135.1 of uncultured Algimonas sp. Taxonomy (GTDB): domain Bacteria; phylum Pseudomonadota; class Alphaproteobacteria; order Caulobacterales; family Maricaulaceae; genus Litorimonas. Next base: position 1,961 of record CAZKHC010000071.1, read on the forward strand.
GTGTCCATAAGTTTTGGGTGTGGACAGAATAAACGAAACAGGCGACATAGTTGCGTAAGTAAGAAGGCTTTATTCAAAGATTTATGTCAGAACGTAATCCAAATATTGCGATATATTTTCACGTACATCTTGTCTCAGACTCGACGGGCGAAACCTTAGTAGCAATGATGAAAGCCTCGACCGCGCAATTCCGGTCTGCCACCGCATTGGAGCATTTACATGCTCTTGTTCGCTCAGAACAACAATTGGAGCAAAGTTTGGAATTAATAGAATCCAAGCCCGGTGTTGTATTCTATACACTTATCAATCCTGAGCGCCGCGCAAGATTGGAAGAATTTTGTCGTAGCCGGAATATTCCAGCTGTCTCTATTTTGGATCCAACTCTGAGTGTCTTGGGACGCTATTTGGGCGCAGCTATGTCGGATGAAGTTGGGGCGCAGCGTAATTTGGATGCAGCTTATTATTCTCGCATTGAGGCGCTAGACTATGCCATGGCCCAAGATGATGGCCAAAATGTAAATGGTCTCGCCGAGGCTGACATCATCCTTTTAGGCGTTTCGCGGACCTCTAAAACGCCGACTTGTATTTATTTAGCGAACCGCGGCTATAAGGCCGGAAATATTCCGCTTGTCCCCGGCGCGCCCCTGCCTGCAATTTTAGAAAATTTCACAAAGCCATTTGTCGTGGGCCTTGTCGCCTCGCCTGATCGTATTGTTCAAATTCGCGAGCAGCGCTTGATGGGTCTGCGGCAAAGGGGCCAGACCGACTATATTGACCAAGACCGCGTGCGCGACGAGATGCGCGACGCCAAACGTATGTTTGTCCGAAAGGGCTATAAGGTCATTGATGTGACGCGGCGCTCAATTGAAGAAACGGCCGCTCAAGTTATCAATTTGTATAATAAAGCCCGGCCAATTGAAGAGCGCCGTAAGGGCCTGCGCCTGTGAGCGCTCGCATTATACTCGCCAGCGGGTCGGCCATTCGCCGCCAAATTTTGGATGGTGCTGGCCTCGATTTTGAGGTGATTACTCGTCCTGTGGATGAGGCGGCGATTAAAGACGCTATGTTAGCGGAAAATGCGCGGCTTCGAGATATTGCCGACGCTCTAGCGGAAGCCAAAGCCATGCGGGTTTCGCGCCAAGAAGCGGGTCTTGTCATTGGCGCAGACCAAATCATGGTGATGGACGGGATATTATTTGATAAGCCGCAATCGCTGGAAGAGGCGCGGGAGCGACTGATCTCGATGCGCGGAAAAAAACACGAGTTGATTGGGGCGGTCGTGATTTGCGAAAATGGACTACCCGTTTGGCGGCATATTTGTAGAACAAAACTCTGGGTCAGAGAGTTTTCTGATGAATTTCTAGATTGGTATGTCGAAACTGAAGGCGAGGCCTTGATGAAGAGTGTTGGCGCTTATCGTTTCGAAGGCCCCGGCGCGCAGCTTTTTGAAAAAGTCGAAGGCGGTTTTTTTGCAATACTTGGTCTCGACCTCTTGCCGGTCTTGGATTATCTACGCATTCGCGAGGTGATTTCATCATGAGCCAAACTCAGACGTCAAATGCGCGGCCCATTCCTAAACTTGCCGGAGTTTGCGGCTGGCCCATTCATCATTCTTTATCCCCCGTTTTGCATAGTTATTGGCTACGGCAGATGGGTATTGCTGGGGCTTATGTGCCTTTTGCGGTTGATCCGAAATCCGCCGTGGAGGCGTTTCGAAGTCTGAAGCAAACCTCAATTTCAGGTCTGAATGTTACCCTACCGCTAAAGTCGGCTGCTTTTGAAGCGGCAGATATTGCGACCGAGGAGGCCCAAAAATTGGGCGTCGCTAATTGCCTCTATAAGTCTGGAGGTCAGCTTGTGGCCCATAATACAGATTTGGAAGGCTTTGCCGCTCCGCTTATTTCGAAATTGGGTGTGCAAAAACTACAAAAATCTTCGGTGCTTGTGATTGGTGCGGGGGGCGCGAGCCGCGCTGTTTTAGGGGCCTTATTATCACTCGGCTCGCCAGAAATTTGTCTCGTCAATCGAACGAACATCAAAGCCGAAGACCTTGTCAATCAGGTTAATGTACCAAGTCTTTACGCCCTGCCTTGGGCGAAGCGGCAAGAGGCGGTGGGCCGCGCAGATATTATCGTGAACGCGAGCGCGGCGGGTATGTCGGGAAAACCGAAACTTGATATATCGCTGACGGAAGGTCGAAAAGAAGCGCTTGTTTACGATCTAATTTATACGCCGCGCATCACCGCATTGATGAAAGACGCTAGGGCGAATGGCATGAATATTTTGGGTGGTTTGGACATGTTAATTGCGCAGGCGCGGCCAAGCTTTAAATTGTTTTTTGGAACCACTCCGCCTCCAGAATTAGACCCAACCAAGACGCTATTAGAGGCGCTGCGGACAGGCCGGCGATGAGGGTTTAGGGATGAAAATCATTGGGCTGACAGGCTCAATTGGGATGGGCAAGACAACGACGGCGCAAATGTTCGCCGATTTGGGATGCCCTGTCTTTGACGCTGATGCGGCGGTCCATCAACTTTATGCTAAAGGCGGAAAAGCCGTTTCGCTGATCCGGGCTGTGTTTCCGGACGCCATCAAAAACGGCGCTGTGGATCGCAGCCGGCTCGGCGATCATATGCGGGCCGACCCGCTAAACTTGAAAACGCTCGAGAGTTTTATTCACCCCTGGGTCGGCGAGATGCGCGCTGAATTTTTACAGCAAGCGATTTCCGATAAAGCCAAAGCTGTTGTTTTTGATATTCCGCTTTTATTTGAAACGGGCGGTTCGGATAAAGTGGACGCGGTTGTTGTAGTAACGGCCCCGGCCACAACCCAGCGCGCGCGCGTTATGTCTCGCCCTGGCATGACGGAAGCCCTGTTTAAAATGATACGCGCAAAGCAAATGCCTGATGCGGAGAAAAGACGCCGGGCTGATTATATCGTCGAGACCGACAAAGGGCTTGAGGCGGCGCGGGCGCAAGCCGCAGATATATTAGAGCAAATTCTCCACACCTAAGTGTTTTAGCCAATGGCCGCTGGCGCGCCGAGGCGTTAAACAGATAATATGGACGGCATTCGCGAAATTGTATTTGATACGGAAACCACCGGGTTTCATGCGAAAGGCGATGACCGTATCACGGAAATTGGCTGTATTGAAATTATCGATCTTTTGCCAACGGGTCGTCAATTTCATACCTATTGTGACCCTCTGCGCGACGTTCCGGAGAAGGTTGTGGAGATTACAGGACTCACCACGGAATTTCTTCGCGGGAAATCTCTCTTTAGCGAAGTCGCAGATGATTTTTTAGAATTTGTAGGGGACTCCGTTCTGATCGCGCATAATGCGCAATTTGATATGGGCTTTATCAATGCAGAGCTCAAACGCTCTGGCCGAGACCCGCTCCCTGCTAGCCGCTTTAAAGACACGCTCGCGATGGCCCATGCGAAATTCCCGGGCTCGCCCGCCTCTTTGGATGCCCTGTGTAAGCGTTTCGGTATTTCGTTGTCGGCGCGGGATAAGCACGGCGCGATTATTGACTCGGAATTATTGGCGGCGGTTTATCTGGAGCTGTGCGGGGGCCGCGCGATGAGCTTGGGCCTCGACGCGAAGCCGGCGGCGACGCAGAGCGGAACCGGATTTCCGGCAGCAAAGCCGCGGCCCAAACCGCTTGATGTGTCGCCAACAGAAGCGGAAATTACGGCGCACCGAGACTTTATAGGCTCGCTAAAGACCGAGGCTGTGTGGGAGCGCATTTGGAAACGGCAAGAGCGCGGACACTCTTAGATCTTAGGCTCCGCTTTCTGGAAACAACAGGTGTGGGTTCACCATTGTTTTAATCTCGAGCACATTTTGATTGGGATCGGCAATAAAGAAGGTTTCTTGCTCATATTTATCCCCCTTAAAGCGCCGATAAGGATCATCAATATAGGTAAGACCCGCATCTGCGATACGGGTTTTGACCCCATCAAATTGTTCCTGCGTTAGGTGAATGCCAAAATGCGGGACGAGAACGGCGCCCATATCGACATCATGCCGGACATTTGGAAGCTGCTCTTGGCTTTGGTGAAGCGTTAATTCATTGCCCCAAAAATTCACATCGACCCAGCGTCCGTCTTCGGAATTTCCAAGGGTGCAGCCCAGAACATCTGTGTAGAATTTGACCGTTGTTTTGAGGTCTCCGGCGGGGACAGCAAGATGTAAAACTGCACTCATGATGGATCCTGTGGCTACGAGATTCGTCAACGCAAGGATATCGGGATTCTAAAGACATTATCCTGCTTTTATGCTGAAATTTGAGCCATTTAAGGTTATATCAACTAAAAAGACTTGATTTTGTAAGTCAAAATTGTGCGGATTGCTCAGTTGGGGCGGACGGATAAGGCCTGATTTCTTTATCCTTCCTTCACCGAAATCAACCAGGGCCTTATCGGTCTGTGTTTTTATGATAGCGGCGCGCGGAGCTTTTATTCGGGTACGCGCCCCATCCAAACACCGGATGATTTAAGGGGCCCCAATCCGTGTGCAGAATTCCAATCTCTAGATGTCTATGATTAAAGCCCTTGGCGGCGACACAACACCTATGGCTTGCGTCGAGGCTTACAAGTCTCTCTTGTAGGGCGTGATTGACGGCGCCGAAAATAACTGGCCCTCTTTTGAAGTCTCTCGCCATTTTGAAGCCGCGATCAACGTTTGTGTTTCAGGCCTGAATCATGATATCGTCATGCGGAAAGGCATATCGCATTTCCACGTAATGTGTCTTGTAATAAAACGCCGTAAGGCTTGACGGCGTAGAGGAGATGACGAGTGAAAAAATTATCTATTGTCGCCCTGACGGCTGTTTTAGGGGCTTGCAGCCCCGAGGTCTCAACCACCAAGACGCAGGAAAAAGTCATTGAAGCGGCACAGACCGACGCAGCTGTGCTTCAGGCCGAAAAAGAGGCGCGCGCCAAAGAAGCGGCGGCTAGGGCCTTAGCTGACAAAAAAGCTATGGCAGAAGAAGAGGCTATGGCGAAAAAAGAGGCCCTTGCTCAAAAGGCCATGGCAGAAAAAGAGGCCCTGGCTAAAGAAACTATGGCTAAAGAGTTGGCGGCCAAAGAAGCCGCCGCTAAGAGAGCCGCTGCGCAGCAACAAGCGGCGAGAGCGGAAACTGCGAGACAGGAGTCTGCAAGAATAGAGGCCGCAAGAGCGGACGCCATCAAACAAGAGACCATCAGGGCTGAAGCTGCGAGAGTAGAAGCGGTTAGGTTAGAGGCAGAAAGGCAGGAGGCTGCCAGAGCCGAAGCCGCGAGAGCCGAAGCGGCCAGAATTGAAGCCGAACGCGCCGCTCAAGCCGCAACAGCTTATAAAGTGCTGTCCTCCGGCAGCTGGCGTAAAAAATCATTTAAGTCCGCCGGAAATTGGACTTTGTCATCCGAAAATGGGGTAACAACCATAGCGCTCGGCAGCGGGTTTTCGACGCGCAATGCGCCCGATTTGAAGATTTTCCTCTCGCCGCTCTCGCCGGTTGACCTGAACGGCAGAAACGCTACGCAAGGCTCGCTTTTAATTTCGCCGCTAAAATCTAATACGGGCGCTCAGAGCTATGTTGTACCAGCGGGAACTGACGTGTCGCGATATAAAACAATATTGATTCACTGCGAAGCCTATAGCAAACTCTGGAGCGTAGCGGGGCTTTAGGGGCGGCTGGGAGTACGGGCATTTTTTAATTGGAGAGACAGGCTCGATATTCCGCCCTCGCCTTTTTGCCTAACCCCTCAATTCCCTTATTTCGCCCTGCGCGATCGGAGACTAATATATCGGAGGCTCGTTTGAGGGCGCTGAAAGGGGGCTGCCGATTTGGGTCGCCGATGCGGCCGATGGTATAATTCCCAGCAGCTTTGACGTCTCTCGCTTTCCTGCCATTGGCTACGCCATAGCCGAGCCAAACGGCGTTTCCTTTTTCGGCGGCCTCTGGCGGGTCGGAGCGGAGCATGTTTGGCGCGAGGCGCTCTAGCTGCGCAGATTGGCGAGGGCTGTAGGAAATCAGTAAAACCTGATCGGTCATATCTGCATCTCGGATGGCCTTGATGACAGAGCGATAATCTGCGGAAGATTTGAAATCGACCTCTATATAAATTTGGCCTTTGGCGATTTCTAGCATATCGGAAAAAAGCGGGGGGCGCTCGGCGGTTAATTTGCCGGCGCGTGATTTGAGCAGGATAGTCTCGAGATCCCCTTTTCGACTGGAGGCGATAGGCCCCTTCCCCGTCGAAATTTCGTCCCACACCCCATCATGAAATGTAATCAGCGTGCCGTCTTTAAGGCCCGCGACATCAATTTCCGCCATGAGCGTCCCGTGGTCGATGAGCGCCTTTAGCCCGCCAATGGAATTTTCGGCGATATCTTTCCACCGTTCATCCGTGCCCCGATGGGCGGCGATGATAGCGGCTTCTTGCGGGAGGCAGGATAAGGCTTTGCGGATGGGGGCGAGTTTTGCGTTTTGTGTCTCGGCTTTAACGGATTCAATTTTCGCGGCGGCGGCCTGTGTATCTGTGGGGGCTTTGCAGGCTGAGAGGCTGAGCGCGGCGGCGGTGCCTATAGCTATTGTAAAAATACTGGCTTTGAATCTCATCGTGTGTGTCATATCCCGCCCCTATGACACCCGCTCTTACCTTACAAGACGAGACCATCTTTGCACTGTCTTCGGCCCCTGGCCGCGCGGGCGTCAGCGTGCTGCGCCTGTCCGGCCCGAGCGCGGGGCGGGCTTTGGGTGAGTTGACCTGTAAAGCTTTGCCGAAACCAAGGGCGGCCAGTTTGCGCTACATATATAATGCCGACAGCGAGATTATAGATCAGCCGCTTGTCCTCTGGTTTCCGGCGCCGAAAAGTTTCACGGGTGAGGATTGCGCCGAAATTCATGTGCATGGCAGCGTCGCGATTTTGGAAGTGACCGCGCGGCGGCTCACGGAGCTGGGTCTTCGTCAAGCGCGGCCGGGGGAATTTACCCGCCGCGCGGTTGAGCATGGCAGGATGGACCTCACTGAGGCCGAAGGGCTCGCGGATCTCATCGACGCGCGCACGGAAGGACAACGGGTTCAGGCGCTCTCCAATATGGGCGGGGCGCTACGGGAAACCTATGAGGGGTGGAAAGAGCTTATTTTGGATGCGTTGGCGCAAATCGAAGGCGAGATTGATTTTGCTGATGAAGAAGATGTGCCGGATGGGTTGTCTCATGCCGCCTCGCCTTTTTTGGCCACGGTTCACGCGGGGATGACGGCCGCTTTGGCAGCGTCGGAGCGTGGGCGGGCCGTACGAGACGGATTACAGGTCGCGATTATTGGCGCGCCTAATGCGGGGAAGTCGACATTGCTCAATGCGCTGATGGGTCGGGATGTCGCGATTACCTCGCCGCAAGCGGGAACGACGCGCGATATTGTCGAGGCGCAGATGGTGATTGCGGGACTGCCTGTGACGGTTTCCGATACGGCAGGTCTGCGCGAAAGCGACGACGCAATTGAAGCCGAAGGCGTGCGCCGCGCAAAGGCCCG